>NZ_JBRFJE010000003.1:0-139383 GCF_052932165.1 Finegoldia sp. P3-F-LR
CTTAAATAGGAAGACTAGCTTCAAGGAGGGAGACTACGACCTCTATCTATACAATTATTATCCCATAAGAAAGTGGGATTGAGAATAAAATGTAGTAGTTATTACTACAACTATATTATACGAGGAGGTTTTATGGCTAGATCGATTTTAATTTACAATATGCCTGAAAATATTAAAGAATTTTTGAAGATTGAATCTGAGAAACACGATTTTGAAATAATTGAATGTGACGATTCTGATTTATGCACTAAAATATCTGTGCTTTTAAAAGAAGAAGAAGGTGATAAAATTGAGTGTGCTGAAGAAGGTGTGGATATTAATTTTCTTATGATTAATAAATTCAACAATCAAATTTTGAATAGATTTTTGAAAGATATGCAACGTGAGAATGTCTACATTCCGAATAAATGCGTCACAACTGAGCACAATATCAATTGGCCACTTAAACAACTTCTTTTGGAAAACAAGGAAGAGCACGAGGTGATGACGATTTACAAGGAACTTGCAGCTCTTAGATCCCAAGCTATTCAATTGTACAAAGAAAATGACGATGATGAACTTTATGAAACTATCAACGAAGTCACTGAATATATGCAACCGAAAGAATTTGAAAAAGATGAGCTTATCAGAAGATTCAACCATTTAAAATCAGTTATAGAAAGAATTGGCTAGATTTATTTAACTCATAGTCAAAGTAATAATCCCTCATGCTAAGAATATCATACGGAGAAAATTGCTTTGATTTCAATTCGAAAAAATCCGTAAAAATCGAACTGTTTGAACGTAAGTGAGTTTTCGATTTTAGGATTTTAAGATTTAGAAATCAACAATTTTTGTAGTCCAGATATTCGTGTATGAGGGTTTGCTTACGTATTAGAATTAGCAATAGCTAATTCTTTTTTTATGTGACACGATATCACAAGTGTGCTACGATTATGATACATGAGGAGGTATTTATGATTACTTTTGAGAATGTGACAAAAAAATATGACAAAAAAATCGCTTTGGACAATCTGGATCTCACAATTAATAGCGGCGAAATCTTCGGTCTTATTGGACATAACGGAGCTGGTAAATCAACTACGATAAAATCCTTAGTTGGTGTTATAAAACCTGAAGAAGGGACTATCAAAGTTGACGATATTGATGTAAAAGATAATCCAATGGAAGCTAAGAAAAAAATCGGATATGTATCTGACAGTCCAGATATGTTTTTGAAGATGACTCCTTACGAATTTTGGAGATTTGTAGGAACGATTTATGAAGTTGAAGAAAACAAATTCAACGCTACTTGCAAGATGCTTTCCGAAAAATTTGATTTGACAGAATTCTTCCAACCTATCGAATCTTTTTCACATGGTATGAGACAAAAAGTTTTCGTAATAGCTGCTCTGTTATCTGATCCAGATGTGTGGGTATTGGACGAACCGTTGACTGGACTTGACCCACAAAGCTCGTACAATTTGAAGGAAATGATGAGAGAACACGCCAACAAAGGAAATACTGTTTTGTTCTCAACTCATATTTTGGAAATTGCAGAAAAACTTTGCGACAGAATTGGAATTTTGCAAAAAGGAAAACTTATATTCTTAGGTACGGTTCAAGAACTAAAAGATTTACATCCGGATAAATCTTTGGAAGAAATTTATCTTGAAATGATAAAATCACACGATGAGGTTCCAAATGAACAAAACTAAATTAAAAGAATTGATGAAAATTGACTTATTGAATATAAATCCTATGCTCACAGGTCAAATCAGACAGAAGACCAAGCCTGCTGAGAACAAAAGTATTTACAAGAAAATTATCAGACAATATATAATGTCCGCTGTGATGATGCTTGTAATTTACGGACTTATGTTCGGACTTATATTTGATTACAGCAAGGCCCCTAAGGCGTATGATTTGTTCGTGTTTTACTTGGTAATTCTGGGAACTTTGCAAAACTTCATCAGCGTATTCAATCTGTTTTATGAAAACAAGGATTCGTTGAAGATGTCGTATTTCCCTATTAGCCAAAAGGAAATGTTCATATCCAAAACTTTCTTAACGATGTTGAGTTCGTTGACAATACTAAGTCCGATTTTGTTGTTGTCGATAAAATTTTTCATTGATTTCAAATTCAATATAATCTTGGCAATTTTGTTCGGAATTTTGAATTTCGTAGTTTTATTTGCTTTTACAATAATTTTGAATATTGTCGTTGCAGAACTTTTGGTGAGAACATCTGCATTGTACAAATTCAACACACAAATAATGGTTGGACTTAATATTTTCATTCAAGTTGTTGCCGTTGTGTTTGTGATTTTTATCCAAAATTCAAACATCATGAAAAATGCCACGGGACTTGGACCTATTTCAGGATTACTTCACAATCCAGTATCGGCGATTATTTTCATAGCTGTATTGGCAGTTGTTGAGGTGATATTAGGAAAGGCAATCCTAGAGTTCGCATCGAAGAACTTGTACGAACACATGAGCGATATTCAAAACAGGAATAATTCTGTTAGAAGAACAAAAGTTGACAAAGAACCAAGTAACATCGGCAAAGAAATGTTTAAATACAATAAAATGCTTTTGAGTGATGCTACAACTATCACATCTTGTATTTTATTCCCAGTAATGTTTCCAATAATAATGACATTTGCAAACTTGTCAAATATGAGAAGTGACCTCGGTACAAATATTTCCGATTTGCAATCACTTGCAGTAGCACTCAGCATTTCATTTATGTACAGTGTGTTCATTGGACTATTTCCTATGAACCTTCAATCGATAATAGTTTCATTAGACGGACAAAATCACGATTATTTGATGAGCCTACCAATGAATAAGAAAACTTATTTGAACGAAAAAGTAAAATTCTCAGCTCTAATTATGGGAGCATTATCCGCACTTGCAATATTAGGATGCTCGATATTCTTCAGAGTAAAATTCTATTTCATAATCGTTGCAATTGTGTTGAATTTAATATCTATATTCGTATTTTGTAGATTCAAAGTCGCTGGAGATTACAAACACAAATACGTAAATTGGTCCAGCATTTCAGACATAATGAACAGACAATCCAAATTCGCCTACGTTATTAAAATGATGGGACTTTCATTTTTGACGATAGCAATATTCTCAATTGTAATGTTTAGCATCCAATCAGCTCCAATTAAATGGATTCTCTTAGGAATATTAATTCCATGGGCATTAATAGTAATAGGAATTGAACTTTACAATCAAATCGGTTTTTGGAGAAAAATAAAATAGACACACAAAAATCATCCTCTTTTTAAATAGAGGATGATTTTTTAATATGCTATTAATGTGTAAATTTATTTGTGCTCTTCGTAGTATCTTGTTCCCAATACATCAGCTGTCAATACGAAATCTCTTAATTTTTCCGGAGTGATTTCTCCAACTACGTTGTGAATAGTTTCTCCTTCAACACAGGCTTTTTCACAACCTACCATTATATTTTCAGCTTTTATATTCATATCTTTCAAAGTGATTGGAAGTCCAACTTTGTAGCAGAAATCCATTACCTTCATCAATTCATCTTTTGGAGCTGATTCCATCAACAATTGCACGATTGTACCAAAAGCTACGATTTCTCCGTGCATTGCAGACACACCTTCTATTTCAGTAAATCCGTTGTAGATAGAATGTGCCGCTGCAAGTCCACCATTGTCTGCCCCAACGCCACTTAGATAAGTTGCTGCTTCGATAACTTTTTCTACAGATTCATTCAACAAATGATTATCCACAGATTTCTTGGCAATTTCTCCATGTTCAAACAAAATTTCATTGCACAATTTGCAAAGTGCCATAGCTGACTCACTGATTCCACCATTTTCAAGTGAAGGTGCATCAACCTTTTTACAGCTTCTTGCTTCGTAGTAAGTTCCCAAAGCATCGCCCATTCCTGCAACCAAAAATCTCACCGGAGCGTTTGCAATTATTGTAGTATCCACGATTACCATGTTAGGATTATCTGGATAGAAAATATATCTGTCAAATGTGTGATCATCATTGTAAATAACAGAAAGTCCAGTACATGGAGCATCAGTCGCTACAACTGTAGGAACTACCAAAACTGGTTTATTTTCATAAAACGCCGTAGCCTTTGCAGTATCAATAGCAGATCCTCCACCGATTCCAACCACTGCATCGATTTTTTCATCGACGACGATTTTTCTCATTCTCTCTATTTCTCCATTAGAAGAAATCCCTGAGAAAATTTCATATTTTCTAAAAGCGTCAGTTCCTTCAAAACTTTTTTCGATTTTTTCCTTACAATCATTCAATCCTCTTTTTGAAGATACGAACAAAAACCTGTTTCCATAATCTTTTGCGTATTTACCAAATTCATTCAAAGCGTCTTTGCCTTGAACGTATTTTTGAGGTGTTCTAATTAATTTTAACATTTAATTCTCCTTTCGTAATTTTGATAAACAAGGTTATTTATTTAACATTCATGTCCAAAAAACCTCTAAAATATTTATACCCAAATAGATAAAACAAAAACAGCAACAAACTTTTTTCGTTCATTGCTGTTTATTTTGAAATTATTTTGGTTGAATGTAGTCTACTAAGAAAAGTTCTTCTGTTCCATCACTTGTAACTCTTACAACTACATCTTCTTGATCTTTATCGTTGTATTGTCTGGTTAATATGATGTCTCCTTTTTCAAAGCTGAAATTATACGGAAATGATTGATTGTAACCTATTGTCGTAAAATCTTTGAAGTATTCCGTATCTTTAATTCGGTATAATTTTTCGTGAGGATATAGGGTGTACTTGTGACTTATAATTCCATAATAATCTGCTTCAAATTCTCTTCCATTATATGTGATTTTTTCTGTTGAGATTGGTTTGAGATTTTTACTTTTCAACAAATTAACTGTGTGAAGATTTTTAATTTTATCTTGTATAATCTTCGTCATATTATCATTAACATAACCTATTCCATCTATATGTGCCAATCCAAAAAATCCAATAACATCTCCTTTTGTCTTGTTATATGTATCCATAAAATTTTCTGCCATCATTTTATCTCTGTACTCACTAGCTTTTAAATGATCAACTTTTTCTTTGCCATAGAAATTCTTGCCTTGTTCTATCGCTCTTTCAGTAAGTTCAATATCTTCTTTGTCGCCCTTTTCTTTTGCTAATTTTAGGTAATCCTTGCCGATGATATCATAAGCATGTCCCACATCGACACCGTAGAATCTAATATCATTCATTTCTTTCTTAATAGTTTTATAAAATTCAATAGTGTAATCATAATCATAATTTCCATATTCTTTAAAAAAATCATACATTTTGTTCAAATATTCATCATTATCTGATTTCATCCACAAATTAAGATATTGTGCACAATAATGAGGAGACTCTAGAAAATAATTCCTACCACCTTTTTTGTAGTAATCTCTCAAAATGTTTAATTCTTCATTATAAATAGGTTTTATATCGTGGTCTTCTCCATACAAATACACATCTCTCTTTCCAATGCTGCATGAGCTCAACATCAAAAGCGCCATTAAAATTGCAAATATTTTCTTTTTCATAAAATTCCTCCTGCTAGCTTATAAATCCATTCTATCACAAAACAAAAAAATCTCCTCAGCAAATAAATTTACCAAAGAGATTTAAATTCATTATTAATGGTGTCTTATTATTTTTGCAGGCATTCCAACTGCTGTGCAATCACTTGGAACATCATGTAAAACAACTGCTCCTGCTCCTATTTTCGCACGATCTCCTATTTTAATCGGCCCCAAAACAGTCGCTCCAGTTCCAATTATAACATTATCACCTACGATAGGATGACGTTGGTGTTCTTTTTCGTTGCCAGTACCACCAAGCGTTACGTTATGATAAAAGTGACAATTATTCCCTACAATCGCGGTCTCTCCAATTACAACTGCCATCGCATGATCTATGAATAGATTCTTGCCGATAGTCGCTCCTGGATGAATTTCAATTCCTGTTTTACGCCTCGCTCTTTGTGAGAAAAATCTGGCAAGAGTTGTGTGCTTTTTTCTATAAAAATAATTTGCGATTCTGTGATAAATCAAAGCCCTCACGATTGGATACATAAATAACGCTTCAAATTTCGTGCGACATGCAGGATCTTCCTTTAAAATAAAATCACCGTATTCAGATAATCTTTTAATTAGCCTCATTTTCAAATAATTCAGTCGACAAGTATCTTTCTCCAGTATCTGGGAGAACAGTAACTATCGGACCATCAACTTTCTCTAACATTTTTAATGCTCCGAATACATTTGCGCCCGAAGAAATTCCCACCAAAAGTCCTTCTTCTTTTGCAAGTCTTCTTGCCATATCCAAAGCATCATCACCCTTTACAGTGATAACTTCGTCTAACATATCCCTATCCAAAATTTCTGGAACAAAGTTTGCTCCAATTCCTTGGATTTTGTGTCCACCAGCTTTTCCAGTGCTTAACAACGCTGATTCTTCTGGTTCAATTGCCCACACAGCTACATTTTCATTCTTTTCCTTTAAGAAATGACCAACACCACTAACAGTTCCACCTGTTCCTACACCAGCGATAAATCCTTTAATCTCTGGTAATTCAGAATAGATTTCAGGACCTGTGTATTTTTCGTGAGCCAAAGTGTTGTAAGGATTTGCAAATTGATTTGGCATAAAATATTCGCCAGTAGCTTCCAATTCTTTCGCCTTATCAACAGCTGCTTGCATACCACCTTCGCCAGTCAAAATAATTGTAGCACCATAAGCTTGCATCAATTTACGTCTTTCGATAGACATTGATTCTGGCATAACAATCGTAACTTCGTATCCCAAAGTTTTACCAATCATTGCAATCGCAATTCCCGTGTTACCACTTGTTGGTTCAACAATCTTCATGCCTGGTTTTAATGAACCATCATCAATCGCACCTTTTATCATTTCAAGAGCTGCTCTGTCTTTGATCGAACCAGTTGCATTTTCCTTTTCAACCTTAACATAAATATTTCCATTTCCTATGTTTTTCAATCTAACAAGTCTTGTATTTCCAATAGTATCTAAAATATTTTTCATTTTTCTCTCCTTTGTTTCCATATATAATAAAGCACATTTGATTTTATGTCTATAGTTTAATATAATTTAATGAAAAAGTACGTTGTTAAAACAACATAAGAGGTAGAAATGGAAATATTAAAATCAGAATTATTTAAAAACTTCTCAAAACAAGAAATCGAACAACTATTAAACTCAAATTTTATTTACCAAAAATCCTATAAAAAACACCAATACATATACAAATCCGGAAACATAACAGACACATTCGGATTAATACTCAAAGGAAAAGTTAGATTAGAAATCACAAATTATTGGGGAAGTAGAATTATACTTTCAAACAGAAACAAATTTCAAATTATAGCAGAGTCTTACGCAATAAGCGGCGAAAAATTAATCATAGATGTAGTTGCAAGTGAAGACTGTGAAATCTTGTTCATAAAAACAAATGAAATTTTCTCAAATCACAACGATTATAACGACAAATTAATCAAAAATCTTCTCCTCATATTATCGAACGACAACTATTCACTATCACAAAAACTTTGCCAATCCTCCTTCAAAAAAATTCGCCAAAAACTATCCGTCTACCTTAGCTCTGTCGCCCTAAAAAAAGAAACCAACGAATTCGACATACCATTTAATAGACAAGAACTCGCAGATTATCTAAACATCGACAGAAGTGCACTATCAAAGGAACTAATGGAAATGAAAAAAGAAGGACTACTTGATTACAACAAAAACCACTTCTCACTTTACAAAAACTTCAAGGAAGAATACTTCTACGTAATCTAGTCAGTTCTAGTCTTACTGAATCTGACAATACGGATTTTTATGTGAAATCTCTCAGCATTCCAGCAAACAATTGAAGCTTAAGAATATCCTCTGGAGAAAATAATCATAAATTCAAGCGAAGTTAGTCGTTAAAAAATTGTGCTGTCTGAGTGCGTAGCACGAGTTCACAATTTTAGGCTAACGAGCTTAGAATTTATTTATTTTCGTAAGCGAGATATTCGATAGCGAGATGTTTGCTCGTACGTCAGCAAGCCATTCCCATCTGACGAAAACTCTTAGCTCAAACTTTGCTCATACGTCAGCAAGCTTTTTCTCACGCAAAAATGCCCCTATCAAACGATAAGGGCATCTCTAATTTTATTGTTCTTTAATTATTTCTTCTGTAACATTAGAAGGAACTTCTTCATATCTCACAAATTCCATTTCAAATTCTCCTCTTGCTTGAGTCATTGATCTCAAATCTATTGAATATTCAAATAATTCTTTGTGAGGAGCTTCTGCGATTACTACTTGGTTACCATCCTCGTCAGATTCCATTCCCAATATTTTACCACGGCGTTTGTTCATATCTCCCATTACATCTCCCATGTATTCTTCAGGGATTTTGATTGTAACTTTCATAATAGGTTCTAATAAAATTGGTTTCGCTTCTTCAATTCCTTTTTTAAATGCGATTTGAGCTGCGATCTTGAATGCCATTTCATTTGAATCTACTGGGTGATATTTTCCATCGTAAAGAATCGCTTTAACGCCAACTACAGGATATCCTGCCAAAGGTCCCTTTTCCAAAGATTCTTCCAAGCCTTTTTCAACTGCTGGGAAGAAATTCTTAGGAACAGCTCCACCGAATACTTCTTCTTCAAATACGAAGTTTTCTTCAGAATCTGTCAATGGTTCAAATCTAATAAATACATCCGCAAATTGTCCAGCACCACCAGATTGTTTCTTGTGTTTTCCTTCGACGTCTGATTTTGATTTGATAGTTTCACGGTATGCAATTCTCAATGGAACAACTTCCGTTTCTACTTGGTATTCATCTTTTAATCTGTCCATCATTACTTGAAGTTGAACATTGCCTCGTCCACCGATTAATAATTGCTTAGTTTCATTATTTCTTTCAGATACAAATGACAAATCTTCAGTTTGCAATTTAGTTAATGCACTAGAAATTTTATCGTCATCTGATTTTGATTTTGGTTGAATTGCAAAGAATAATGTTGCAGGTTTTAATTTCAAACGTTTGTAAACTGTTGGATCATTCTTGTCAGAAATAGTATCTCCTGTTTCTGTTTCAACTAATTTACTAATCGCACCGATGTCACCTGCGTGTACTTCATCGGTTTTTATTTGTTCCTTGCCACGTAAGAAGAACAAATCACCAATTTTTTCGTCAACTTCCTTGCTTGAATTATATATTAAAGTATCTTTGGTTATTTTACCTGATATAACCTTGAAAATTGAAATCTTTCCAACAAAAGGATCCACAATTGTCTTAAATACAACTGCACTCATTGGTTCGTCAACAGAGAACTTACGTTGCTTGTCGTCAGAATGTCTGAATCCGTATTTTGCTCTTTCATCGTCAGGTGTTGGCATGTATTTTTCGATAATTTCTAATAAAACATCAACACCTACTCCTGTAAGCGCACTTCCTGCAATAAGTGGCACACAGCTACCTTCAAGTAAAGCTGATACCAAAGCTTTTTTGAATTCTTCGTGTGTAAATTCTTCTCCGTTGAAATATTTTTCCATCAATTCGTCGTCTGTTTGAGCGACAACTTCACAAATTTCATCGAATACGACATTAACTTCATCCACTCTATCTTCCGGAATAGGAACTTCCTTAAATTCGAAACCATTGTATTCATATGCTTTCTTGTCGATAACATCGATAACTCCCTTAAAATCTTCGCCTTCACCAAGAGTCAAAGTGAACGGAATAATATTATTTCCAAACTTAACGTGCAAATCACTAACGCATTTGTTAAAATTAGCGTTTTCTTTTTCCATTTTATTTACGAAAATAATTCTTGGAAGATCTATTGATTGAGTATAACGAAGAACTTTTTCTGTTCCTACTTCTATACCATTAACAGCATCAATAACAATAAGCGCTGCTTCTGATGCTCTTAGTGATTGATACACTTCTCTTTCGAAATCAAAATAGCCCGGAGTGTCTATGAAATTGATTTTTATGTCATTGTGTTCGATTGGAATAACAGAGCTGGATATAGAAATACCCCTCTTCATTTCTTGTTTAGAATAGTCAGAAACTGTGTTTTTGTCCTCAACTTTTCCTACTCTGTTAATCACATTGGTTAAGTATAGGCATGCTTCAGTGAGTTGAGTTTTTCCACTTCCACTATGCCCAACCAAGCTAAGATTTCTGATTTTGTTTGTTGGATAAGATTTCATAATTGTGCCTCCTATTATTTATAAGAAAACATTTGCATTTTTATTGCATAGTTTAATACGCAAATTGATAAATAAATTTGCCAAACAATATTTATAATATCGTTTGCAAAATGACCGCAACGTTTCTCTTATATTATTAAAATATATATACCCAAAAATCAAAATTCCTAACAATTTAAAAAATATTATACAAAAATTCCTCCTTACATATTTATATTTTTTTAAATGAGATTTTATTTTGCTTTAAGCTAAATCTAATGTCTTCCATATGCATAACAGGTTGTTTTTTTCTCTGACATCATTCGCTCAACACACTTAAGAGTACAAAAAAAGCACAGCTAAGATCTAACTGTATAAATCAATTAGTGTGCTTAATTAGTCTAATATTTCTATCGATTTGATGTCTGATTCATAAAAAACCCAAATATCTCCATTAACTCTCATCTCTAAAACATCTTCTTCGACTTCATAGTCATATTTTGCGCAATAGTGTGCATACCCATCATAGCTATTTCCCTTTATATCTGTTAATCTAATATATTGTGCATTGTATTCTAATAATTTCACATTTTACTCCGTTCTTTTAATATATGTTGGAATTAAATGCTCTCAACTCTTACTATAGTGTATAGTAAATCCATTTATGTTTATTAGTTATTGTTTGTAACATCATCCCTGTATTTGGAAATTAATCAATCCTCTTTAACATTATAAAAATTAGGATCACACCTGCATTGCAGGAACTATCCTATGCTAACTGAAGCTATAAAAGGTAGACTTACTCTTAGAGCACATTTTGTGGATATGTCCAGGGAATAAAGTTATAGGATGGAAGATGCAATGGAGTGGTCAAATAATTTATTAAATGTATGTAAACGCCTTTACCTTATGGGAAAGGACGAATGTGGTCAACTTTCTACTATATGTAGATCAATTTTCGGTTAACATTTACAATCAAATGACCACATTTTCCATTTTATTCTGAATCGATTCAGATGTATTTTCCTATAAGCTTACGTGCTCTTCCATTTTGTTTCTTATTCTTTTAAAAATATCCAAATGAATTTCGTGAGTAAAATTTTCTATTAAAATTTCATAACTATCATCAAAAAATTCTTTTATGCTTTTTTTAGCACCTATATCAGCCATTGTGTATATGATAAAAATTCCTTCTAAAATTGCTTTGGTAACCAAAGGATCACCTGCTGAATAGGAAATTATCTGGCTGAAACCAAGATATAGTTCATCCTCCACAGAATAACTTTGATAAATTATTTTTACATCTTCGTCCTCTTTCATGATTATAAAATGATTGCCTGCAGATAAGAGTTTCCCAAGCAATGATGACATTTTATTTATACAAATTATTGCAGTATTTGGGTCATTTGTGCCAGGACTTAGCGCCATATTCGCAATTTCCGTTAAGTTTACAATTCCACGATGATAATCTTCTTCTCTATTATTGTAAGCATTAATTATAAACAATGGACTTAATTTTTCTTTTAATTCTTTTTTATTATTATCATCTAACTCACATTCAAAAATATTTAATTCCCCTACGCTTTCTCCTTTGGTTGTGTATTCACCAATTCTTTTGTTTATAACAAGTTCTGCTCTTATGCCATCAAGCTCTTTAAAAATCTCATCTGCTTTTATTTCAAATAAATAACCTGAGCTCTCAGCTACAATTGATAACTTTGTAGATTCGTCATCTACTTCATAATGCTTAGCTTTTTTCTTAGTTCTACCTCTTTATCAATAAGTTTCTCGCAATCATTAAAAATATTTTCTATTATATTTGATACTTTTAGATTATCAAGAACCTGTCTTGAGAAAGCGATAAAACTTAGCATCGCAATTATGGAATAAGCAATTCCAAGACTTCCAGCGACAACATGTTGGTATGGAGCAATATCTTGCAATAATAGGATACTGATTACTGAATAGAAAAAACCACTGACAAATATACCATATAAACCAAGAACTCCGGTCCTATCTATGAAACTCTGAAGCATCCTAGGTGATATGCTACTGCTATATTTATTAAGTACAGTGACAATAATTGTAAAACAAAAAGTACTTATAGTCAAAAATATTCCAGATATATTAGAAAGGAAGTCTATCGAAACTTCAACCGACAACAATAGTTGTTTGGGAATATAAGATTTAATTTCAATATATTGATGATCAAAAATCCAGGTAACTAAAAGAAGCGACACTGTTAAAATTAAAAATCTTGACATCCTTAAAAAATTCTTATGATTAAAAAACCACAATTTAATTTTGGACAACATACATCAATCCTCCTGTTTAAATATTGTAATTATTAGACTATATTATCATATACTTGATTTTTGTACAATATGAATTTATATATTTATATCCTTGTCATTGAAAATTCACTGGCGATTTTCTCGTTTATTTCCCCAATCTATCATCAATCAATCTATAAAAGAAACTACTCAAGTACGCCGCAATGAGGTGCTTTCGAGACAAGCCTAGTTCACCATTTAAAATGCTACAACAATTTGCGGAAATAAATGGATGGATTAGACGCCGATGAGGAGCCTCGCAGTCGAGTCGTACAATTAGTACGTCGAGGTTGTGAGGCGACGAAACAAGTTTAATACGCCATTTAGACCGCAAATTTATTCCCACTCTTCTTTTCCAAACGTCCGATATATCCCAAAACATTCAAAATAATAGGTTCTATTTTTTAGAGTATCACTAAATCCACCTAATTATAGGACGTTTTTAAATTTTAAATCCCGTCCCCGTCCCAGAATTAAATTTAATTTCAGAGATATAAATCTTGATCATGATCATAACATAATTTCTCTATTGAGCAATTAGTTTCCATTAGACATTTTGATGACATTACCCAATCCTTTGTGATTTAACGATAAAATACACGGTGTTTAACAAAAGTAATTAATTCAAATGGATATAAAAATAGAGCTTGTATGATTCGTTTTTTACAAGCTCTATTTACAAAAGTTTAAATCATATTAGAAAGAATTTATTAGTTCTAATTTATTTAAAGGAGTCATAATTACATCTATGGTGTCTCCATCTTTATCAAAAAATTCAACTTCACAATTTTTATCATTATAAAGTAAAACAATCGTTCCCTTTGTTCCTTTAATTATTTCTTTGTAATCCTCTTTCAATCTTACTTCATCTAATTCTTTCATTATAAATTTTTAACCCTCTCAGTCTCTCTATCATCAATTTCAAAAGAGCCATCATTTAATTCGTCAAGTCTTTTAATAAGTTTCTCAAGCAGGTCAAGCATTTTGTATTTATCTTTTTTCTCTTTTTCCTTATCAAAATACACAGGTTCATCATTGTAATTGATTTTATAGTATGATGAATATAAATTCGAAATTTCATTATTTAGTTTTTGGATATATTCGTCATCGTCAACAACATCTATTCCTGTAACTAATTCTTTCTTTTTTGTATCATATATATCCTTCCAAAGTGGACCAGATATAAAATCTAACATTATTATTAATTTTTTCATTATCTTGAACCTCCTCCTGGATAAACTGATACTATAAATCCATTTGTTCCTACTCCTGTAATTACAATATATTCTCCTTTACTTTTCTTTAATTGAGTACCATTTATATAAGCCATGACTTGCTAATATAAATAAAAATGTTCCTAAAATTATTGATTTATAATCAATTATTTTAAATAAACCTAAGACCATCAAAAGAACAGAGGTAGTGATAAGATAATAATATGGTGCTTTTCTCCTATTAATATCTAAATTCTTACTCTCCCTATCTGAAAAAACTGGAATTTCTTTATTTCCATCTGATTCAATTATCAAGATTTCCTTATTAATCATTCCAGGATAAGTCGCTATCATACCTTTAGGTGAGTTATAAGGTCTTAATTTCACGTTGCCTAAACTAAACTTTCCAATATTAAGTGGAGCAGTAAAAACTTTAAAATTCATTTCCTTTAAAAAATCAGAGTATTTTTTTCTTTCTGTATTACTCATATATCCGACATACTGTACTGAATATTTGTGATCTGAATTAGTTTTTTCAAATTCATGTAAAATTGATCCACTTTTTACGAGACGATACCCTTCACTTGCAATTTGATTAATGTATTTTTCTCTGCCTTCTATTGGATTCATAAAAACTCTTATTTTATTCATAATTTCCCTCCTTCTTTAATTTCTTTTCCCCCTCTAAGACTAAAGTTCTCATCCTATCAATCTCTAATAATACTAATTTTTTTCCAATGTCAGTTGCTATATAGACTTTTTTTCCACTCTCCTTATCTTTATCAACTAACTTGATCCAGCCTTTTTTGCTAAGATTGTTTATCGCACCATACAGTGTACCTGGCCCTAAAACAATTCTTCCTCCTGTTATTTCTTCGACTTCTTGTGAAACTTTATAGCCATAGTTTTCTTCTAGCATTGTTAGTAAAACTAGAAACATCGTTTCCGTCAAAGGAATATTTTTCTCTAAATTATCACCCATTATCAACACCCCCGTATCTAATTATCTAAAGTATATCACCAAACTTACTACGTATCAAGTAGTATGTATAGCGTAATTATTATTTTTAAAAAGACCGTAGCTTGAAACTACGGTCTAATTTTTTGTCCAAATGTAAACCACTTGGAACTATTATTCAATTTATTCTTTTTTATAAATGTTCCCATTTTAATCCCAGTTACAGTTTTTAATCTTCTGTAACCATTGATTTTACAAAGTTTTTAATTTTTTTGCGATTATTCCCATTCAATTGTTGCTGGTGGTTTACTTGTAATATCGTAAACTATTCTATTGATGTGGTCTACTTCGTTAATTATTCTTACTGAAGTTTTGTCTAATACTTCGTATGGGATTCTTGCCCAATCGGCTGTCATGAAGTCTGTTGTTGTTACGGCTCTTAATGCCAATGTGTAATCGTAAGTTCTGAAATCCCCCATTACTCCTACTGTTCTGTTGTTAGTGATTACTGCGAAGTATTGGTTGATGTCTTTGTCAATTCCTGCTTTTGCGACTTCGTCTCTGAATATATAGTCTGCTTCACGCAACACTTCTAATTTTTCTTCAGTAATTTCTCCCATAACTCTGATTCCAAGTCCTGGTCCTGGGAATGGTTGACGATATACCAAATATTCTGGCATTTCTAATTCTAATCCCAATCTTCTGACTTCGTCTTTGAATAAATCACGAAGTGGTTCGATTAAATCTTTGAAATCAACTACATCAGGAAGTCCACCAACGTTGTGGTGAGATTTGATAACTGATGCATCGCCTTGTCCAGATTCTATTACATCGGGATAGATTGTCCCTTGTGCTAGGAAATCCACAGATCCGATTTTCTTAGCTTCATCTTCAAATACTCTTATGAATTCTTCTCCGATGATTTTTCTCTTTTGTTCTGGATCTGATACGCCTTTTAATTTATCTAGGAATCTGTCTTTTGCATCTACTCTTACGAAGTTCAATTCGTCATTTTTGAATGCGGCTTCAACTTCGTCGCCTTCATTTTTTCTCATCAAACCGTGGTCAACGAATACACATGTCAAGTTTTTGCCGATTGCTCTTGATAAAAGTGATGCACATACGGAACTGTCTACCCCACCTGATAATGCCAACAAAACTTTTTTGTCGCCGACAGTTTTTCTGATTTTTTGGATTTGTTCTTCCAAGAAGTTTTCCATTGTCCAATCTCCGTCTGCTTTACAGATTTCATAAAGGAAGTTTTTGATAAGTATTTTACCTTCAACTGTATGGTTAACTTCTGGGTGATATTGAACAGCGTAGATTTTCTTGTCTTCATTTGCAATTGCTGCTACTGGGCAAGAATCCGTTATTTGAATGATGTCAAATCCTTCTGGTTTTTCTGATACGAAATCAGTGTGACTCATCCACACGATGCTTTCGTCGCTCATATCTTTTAAGATAGAACTTTGATTTGCAATTTTGGCCTTAGTTTTACCAAATTCACGATTTTTTGCTTTTTCAACAACTCCACCAAAATCTTTGGAGATAAGTTGCATTCCGTAGCACATTCCCAAAATAGGAATATTTAATTCAAAAATTTCTTTGTCAATTTGTGGAGAATTTTCTTCGTAAACGCTGTTTGGTCCACCTGTAAAGATTATCCCGATTGGTTGTTTTTCTTTGATAACATCCAATGCTTTTTTGTAAGGAACAACTTCGCAGTACACGTTCAAATCTCTAACACGACGAGCGATTAGTTGATTATATTGTCCTCCAAAATCTACTACAATAACTAATTGATGTTTCATTTCTACTCCTAATTATTAGTTAAATATTTTTCTATATAGTCTTCGTAATTTGTTGATACGTCACGATAAGTTCCGTCATCAAATATTTCAATAATTCTATTTGCAACAGAAGATACAAATTGGTGATCGAGTGATGTGAACAAAATATTTGATTTGAATGTAATCAAGCCGTTATTTACAGCTTCGATACTTTCCAAATCCAAATGGTTTGTAGGTTGGTCGAACACCAAGACATTGGCTGGTGTTACCATCATTTTGGAAAACATCATTCTGACTTTTTCGCCCCCGCTAAGAACGTTGGCTTTCTTCAAAGCTTCATCACCTGAAAAAAGCATCTTTCCCAAAAATCCTCTGATGTGAATTTCAGATTTTTCTTCGCTGAATTGTCTCAACCAATCAATCAAATTCAAATCGCAATTTTCGAAGAACCTAGTATTATCTTTTGGAAAATACGTGTGAGTTATAGTTTGTCCCCATTTGTATTCTCCTGTATAATCATCATCGTTTCCGTTGATTATTTCGAAGAATTTCGTGATGGCGATTTCGTTTCCGATGAATCCAATCTTATCTCCTTTGTTTACTCTGAAGCTCAAATTATCGATAAGCTTGTTGCCATTTTGTTCTACAGTCAAGTTTTCCACATTCAAAATTTCATTGCCAACTTCTCTTGAAAGTTCAAATCCAACGAATGGATAACGTCTACTAGATGGTTTAATGTCATCTAATGTGATTTTATCGAGAAGTTTCTTCCTACTTGTAGCTTGCTTGGATTTTGATTTATTGGCAGAAAATCTTTGAATGAAATCTTGAAGTTCTTTGATTTTGTCTTCTTTTTTCTTGTTTTGCTCTTTTTGCATTCGAAGTGCAAGTTGGCTTGATTCATACCAGAAATCGTAGTTACCAACGAACATATTAATCTTTCCGTAGTCGACATCGACCATATGAGTGCACACTTCGTTTAAGAAATATCTATCGTGAGATACTATGATTACAATTCCTGGAAAATCCATCAGAAAATCTTGTAGCCACAATATTGCTTTCAAATCCAAACCATTTGTAGGTTCGTCTAGTAGTAATATTCCTGGATTTCCGAACAAAGCTTGTGCCAATAACACCTTTACCTTGTCAGATTCTTTCAAATCTTTCATCAACATAAAATGTTGTTGTGTCGTTATTCCCAAACCTTGCAGCAAAGATGAACTTTCCGCTTCTGCTTCATATCCTCCAAGTTCTTGGAATTCTGCTTCTAATTCCGCTGCTCTCATTCCATCTTCATCGCTGAAATCTGGCTTCATGTATATAGCATCTTTTTCTTTTTGGATATCGTAAAGCTTTTTGTTTCCCATCAAAACTGTATCCATTACGCTGTTTTCTTCAAAAGCGTAGTGATCTTGGTTAAGTTTTGATAATCTTGTGTTCTTATCTATCGTGACATTGCCTTTTGTAGGCTCTTTTTCTCCGGATAAAATTTTGAGGAATGTAGATTTCCCAGCACCATTCGCACCAATAACTCCGTAACAGTTACCTGGATTAAAAATTAGGTTAACATCCTCAAATAATTTTTTATCGGGGAATATGACACTTAAATTGTTAACTGTTAACATCTAAATCCCTCCAATACTCACATATTATACCATAAAAGTATTATCAAGTCTTGATATCACAATATTTGGATACATTTTTCAATTCAAAAACAACCATTTAATTTTGAAAAATAAATGGTTGTTGATTTTATAAATTTATATATTGGTCAATCCTTTTGGCAAATTTCCAATTGAAGCATCTTTTCCAAATTCACACACAGCTCTGATGTAGCTTTCAATGTTTTCAATTGGAGTGTTATCACAAACAGTACATCCTGCATTTAGGATGAAACCTTTTGGACTGTTTGACGCCTTTTGCAAAAGTGTTTTGACTTCGTTTCTCACAGTCTCTGGATCTGAATTCAATAGTATATCCATAGGCGCAATATTTCCTTCGATTATCATATTGTCGCCGAGGCTGTTTTTGAGTTGTTCAATATCTTCGATATTGTCCACAGAAAATCTTGAAAAACTACTGTCCCTGAAATTATCCCACACTTTATCTGTTTTGCCGCAGATATGAACCATAGGCTTAATTCCAGTGATTTCGTACACACTATCTGATAATTTTTCCATGTAAGGTTGAGTGAATTCATCGTATTGTTTCTTGCTGATGACATTCAACGAAGAAACTGGATCCGCAATTTTGAAAAAACATCCACCTACTTCTTCTGTAAAAATCTTTACAAATTCTATAGTATAATCTGTGCACATTTCCAATAGTCTTTTGATTTCTTCCTTGTTTTTTCGAGTATCACGAAGAAGTTTTTCCACAGGTCTAACTCCTGATGCTGTCGTAAGAGGTCCTGTCACAGCACCAAATATGGTGATTCCTCTCATTGCTTCTTTTGTTTTCTTAGCTTTTTCAATAAAATTTACAACAGTTTCGCTAGATTTTATATCGATATTTTCCATTTTGGAAAAATCTTTGTAATCATCAAGCGCATACACTGATGTCAATGAATCGCCTTTTTCAGTCATCTTGGTTTCACTTCCCAAAATGCTTCCAATTCCTTTTTGATCCATTCCTATATACATGTAATCAATTCCATACAATGATTTTTTCAAATGAACCATATCAGTGTACAACCCAAAATCATTTAAAATATCTTTCTTGGAATATCCGGAATTGATAGCCAGTGGAGTCTCCACATCAAAAAGATCGAAAGGATTTACATCCACGACATTTCCTTCCAAATATGATTGTAACCTGGAAGTATAAGTCATATTCAAAAGACCTTCATCAACAAATGAAATAAATTTTTTCGACATATTCTCCCTCACTTTTTTGACCCAGAATTATTTTTGAAAATTTTGATTAATTCCTACATTAGTCCAAATTAATCGCAACTTTTGTTTCTGTTTGTTTGCAAACTCCGCATTTTTTTGCTTTTGGATCTATTTTTTGTAATATTTCAAGAGATTTATCCACATCTTTTGCATCTACTACAACTACCATTCCAATTCCCATATTAAATGTGGAGAACATTTCTTTTGTTTCGACATTTCCCCATTCTTGAATAGCTTTGAACACAGGATCAATTTCCGATTCTTTTAAGTCAAATTCTATTCCTATATTTTCAGGCAACATTCTAGGCACGTTTTCGTACAATCCACCACCTGTGATGTGAGCAATTCCTTTGATTTGAACTTCTTTTAATAAAGCTGAGATTTCTTTTTCGTAAATTCTCGTAGGAACCAAAAGTCTTTCTCCAACTGTAGTATCCTCAAATTTGTCGGATAATTTCACATTTGCCATATCCAATGCTGCTCTTACAAGTGAAAATCCATTGCTGTGAACTCCGCTTGAAGATAGAGATATTGCAACGTCTCCTTCTTTGATTCCACTTCCGTCGATTATTTTGTCTCGATCGACAATTCCAACTGCAAATCCTGCCAAATCATAATCATTTTCTTTGTACAATCCTGGCATTTCAGCAGTTTCTCCGCCAATTAATGCACATTCTGATTGAGTGCAACCTTCCGCTACACCACGAACCAAATCCGCCATTTTTTCTGGTTTCAAGCTTCCTGTAGCGATGTAATCCAAGAAAAACAATGGCTTTGCCCCTTGGCACAAAACATCATTAACACACATTGCAACCAAATCAATACCAACTGTATCGTGTTTGTCTAGTTCCATGGCTAATTTGATTTTTGTTCCAACGCCATCAGTTCCACTAACTAATACAGGTTCTTTCATATCGGAGATTTCTGGTTTAAATAAACCAGCAAATCCACCGATACCTGTTAGAACTTCTTTTCCATGAGTTTTCTTTACGATTTCTTTTATGATTTGAACTTCTTCGTAGCCTTTTTCTTTATCTACACCAGAATCTTTGTAAGTTAATCCCATTATATTTCTTCTAACTCCCTGTCAGAATCAATGACACCTTGTTTCATTTCTTCTTTGTAATCTTTTAATTTTTGAGCTAGTTTTTCGTCAGACAAAGCAATCATTTGAGCTGCTAAGATAGCTGCATTTTCTCCACCATCGATTGCTACAGTTGCAACTGGAACTCCTTTAGGCATTTGAACTATTGAATACAAAGCATCCATTCCAGCAAGTGCAGATCCTTTTACAGGAATTCCTATAACTGGTTTTGTTGTCATTCCTGCTGTTACTCCACCTAAGTGTGCTGCTTTGCCAGCGATTGTGATGTAAACTTTGCAGTCGTCTTTTTCAACAGTTTCTTTTAAAACATCCAATGCTCTGTGTGCTGAAATAACTGATACTTCATAAGATAGATCAAATTTTTTCAACATTTTAGTAACTTTTTTTGCAACTTCAATATCTGAACTGCTTCCCATTATTAATCTAATATCCATTGTTTACTCCTATTTTTTTGTATAGTTTGGAGATTCTCTAGTAATTGTAATATCATGTGGATGATTTTCTACAAGTGTTGCTGGAGAAATCTTCACGAATTTTGATTTTTCTTTTAATTCAACTAAGTCTTTGCTTCCTACATAACCCATACCTGAACGAAGTCCACCAACTAATTGATAAACAACTTCTGCTACAGATCCTTTGTAAGCAACTCTACCTTCTACTCCTTCTGGAACGTATTTTTTAGTGTTATTTTGGAAATATCTGTCTCCACTTCCAGCTTTCATAGCTCCAAGCGAACCCATTCCTCTGTATTCTTTGTATTGTCTACCTTCTAATACAACTAATTCTCCAGGACTTTCTTCAGTACCAGCGAACAAGCTACCTGCCATGATAACAGATGCACCTGCTGCTAATGCTTTTGTAATATCTCCTGAGTATTTAATACCACCATCGGCAATGATTGGAATACCGTGTTTATCAGCTTCTTTTGCACATTCGATTATAGCTGTCATTTGAGGAACACCTATACCTGTTACAACTCTTGTCGTACAAATAGATCCAGGTCCGATACCAACTTTAACACAATCTGCCCCAGCTTCTATCAAATCCCTTGTAGCATCTGCTGTTGCAACATTACCTGCGATAATTTGAAGATCTGGGAAAGCTTCTTTTAATTTTCTGACAGCATTCAAAACTCCTCTTGAATGACCGTGAGCTGTATCAATAGTTACGACATCAACTTTTGCATCTACTAAAGCTTGACATCTTTCAATCATATCATTAGTGATACCAACAGCTGCACCAACTAATAATCTTCCTTGTGAATCTCTTGCTGAATTTGGATATTGGATTGTTTTTTCAACATCTTTTGTAGTGATAAGGCCTTTTAATTTGAAGTTTTCATCTACAATTGGAAGTTTTTCAATCTTGGCATTCATCATTTTTTCCAAGGCTTCATCCATTGATATGTTTTCGTGACCTGTGATTAATCCTTCTTTAGTCATAACATCACCAATTGGAAGTTGTTCGTCTTTTACGAATCTAACATCTCTGTTAGTTAGGATTCCGACTAAAGTCATATCATCATTAACTATAGGTACACCGCTAATTCTGTAGTGACTCATCAATTTCAAAGCATCAACGATTTTGTCATCTGCAGATAAGTAAAAAGGATCAGTAATTATTCCATTTTCTGAACGTTTAACTCTATCTACTTCTCTTGCTTGTTCTTCAATAGTCATGTTCTTGTGAATAATTCCGATCCCGCCTTGTCTCGCCATAGCGATAGCCATTTTTGACTCAGTTACAGTGTCCATTCCTGCTGACATCATAGGAATGTTCAATTCAATTTTTTTAGTTAATCTTGTTTTCAAGATAGTTTCATTAGGTAACACTTCTGATGGACCTGGTACTAGAAGTACGTCATCAAATGTTAATCCTTCGCCGATAAATTGCATAATACCCTCCTCATAAAATAAATAAAAACTTTGTTAAAAATTTTTAATGTTGAGAATAAATTTACCATACAAATGATCACAAGTCAAGCAAATTTATTCCTTTTATTTTCTTTACAGCTATTATATCAGAAATACAAATTTTTGAGCAAGAAAAAAGCACCAAAAAAACTTTTTGATGCATAAATCTTCTATAATAATTCAACATTTATTTGTTCTGCTACTTCGTTTATTTTATCTGCGTCCAGCTTTTCAACTTCTGAAACTCTCGCATTTAATACGCCAAGAGATAAAGCCTTCAAAACAGTTTCCATTACGCCTTCTTCATCATCCAAGAATTTCGCCAAGCCAGCCACAGTAGCATCTCCACTTCCGACGGTTCTTTGAATTTTGTATTGAGGAACAGAAATCCTGTACAAATTATCTTTGTATTTTAAAATTGCTCCGTATTTTCCATTGGTAACCAAAACTATTTCAATATCATCTAACAACTCGTTTTCAAAGATGTGCTTCAAATACTCAGAATCTTTGTTTATGAAATCTTTTGAAGAAATATCTTCTGTTAAACCAATGATTTCCTTAAATTCGTAGAAATTAGGCTTGATAGCAAATGGTTTATAATTATTTTCCAAAACTTTTTTAGTCACTTGTCCATTTGTATCCAAAATAATCTTGCTGTTAGCTTTTAGAATATCCATAGTTTCTTCGACAAAATCTTCGGATAAACCGTTCATCAAACTTCCGCTGATTACTGCTATATTGTAATTTTTTCCGATTTCTTTAATAAGTGACATAAAAGTTCTTTCAAATCTAGAATCAATTTTGTTAGTTTTTTCAAAGATTTCAAATTGCTTATCGCCATGAATCACTCTAATGCAGTTTCTTGTGTCGACATTTGTAAAAATAAAATCGTGCTTGATATTCACATCGTCTAACTTGTCGATTACATAATCTCCATTACTTCCTCCGATAAAGCCTGTAACCATGAAATCTGCCCTCAACAAATCTAAAACTTTGGACACATTTATCCCTTTTCCTCCAGGCGTTTTGTACGCATCATCAACTACATTTACTCCATTAGTATCCAGCTCATCCATTTCGTAAATCACATCAATAGCAGGATTCGCAGTTATACAAAGTATCATTTTATTCCCCTCTTCAAATTAATTAAAAATTTATCTTTAATAAATATACCCAATAATTTAGTTTTTTAAATTATTTAGATAACTTTGATGTAAGAATAACTTCAGCAGCCTTCAATCCGTCAATCGCACTTGACACGATTCCTCCAGAATATCCACTACCTTCGCCAATCACATACAAATTATCAACATTTTCGCTTCTTAACAAATCATCTCGAACCATTCTCACTGCACACGATGTTCTCGTTTCAACTCCTGTGAGTATAGCATCCTCCATTGAAAATCCGTGAAGCTTGTTGTCCATCATTTTAATCGCAGTTTTAATGTAATTTGTAACATGCTCTGGGTAAATATCATTCAAATTGCTTAAAACATATCCAGGTTTCACAGTCGGTTCAACTTCTCCGATCTTTTCAGATTTTTTATCATCCATAAAATCTTTTACCAATTGAACTGGTGCATTGTAATTGGATCCTCCCAATTCAAAAGCCTTGCGTTCGATTTCTTGTTGAAATCTAATCCCGTCTAATAAATTATGTCCATAAGTATCTTCATCTATACCACACACAATCGCACTATTTGCGTTCTTGCCGTCTCTTTTGTGAAAACTCATACCATTGACGCACAATTCATTTTCTTCACTGGAAGCATTGATTACATATCCACCTGGACACATGCAAAAAGTGTACACTCCCCTTTTGTTTTCCTCAGAATAAGAAAGCTGATAAGTCGCACTCGGAAGATCTCTGTCGCATTTATATTGTGCAAAATCTATCATTTTTTGTGGGTGTTCAATCCTAAATCCAACCGCAAAAGGTTTGTTCGTCATTTTGATTTTGTCGGCTAACATCATCACAGTGTCTCTTGAACTATTGCCAAGAGCCAAAACGTAACAGTCAGATTGAAATTTTCTATTATGTGATTTTATTCCCACACATTTTTCATTTTCAATTTCGACATCGTCGATCAACGTATCGAATTCAAATTCACAACCCATTTTGATAAGGTCATTTCTCATGTTCACAATTACTTTTTGCAATTCATCGGTTCCGATGTGTGGCTTGGAGTCATACATAATTTCACTAGGAGCGCCGTAGTCCACAAATGTCTTCAAAACTTCTCTTACTCTTTTGTCTTTAGAACGTGCAGTTAATTTGCCATCAGAAAAAGTTCCAGCTCCACCTTCTCCAAATTGAACGTTACTGTTTGTGTTAAGCTTACCAGTTTCCAAGAATTTGTTGATATCGTCAACTCTTTTAGATACTTCACTTCCTCGTTCAATAACTTTCACCTTTGCTCCGTTTTTCGCTAACAAATACGCACAAAACAATCCCGCAGGACCACTTCCAACAACTGTGACGCTCTTCGAATTATCGACATCTTCTAAGTTAAAATCTTCCTCAAAATATTTCTCGCAATTTTTGATTGATTTTATTTTTTTATCAGACAAATCAACATCCACGATAACTTGGTAATTAAACAGAATTCCTTTTCTAGCATCAATTGATTTTCTGTAGATTTCATAATTGAAGTTTTTCGTTCCGATCATTTTAGAGATTTTTTTCTTCAATTCGTTTTCGTCGTCATTTTTTAATTTTATATTTCTAATAATAATCATATTTTTCTCTCTTTCATTTACTACTTGTATTATATCATTATTTAAATAGAATTATTGATAGGTAGAGAATAAGGTGTTTTAAAATCCTAATGCTAAGAATATCATACGGAAAAAATTGACTTGATTTCAAATAGAAAAAATCCGGCTAAAATCGCACTGTTTGAGCGTAAGCGAGTTTGCGATTTTAGGATTTTGAGATTTAGAAATCTACAATTTTTGGAGTCTAGATATTCGTGCATTAGATTTTTAAATATTAACCTAAAAAAGCTGCCTACCGAAGTAGACAGCTCTCATTTTATTTTTCTTCAAACATTTCCTCTAATATATCTATCGCATCGTTCACAGCTTGTGGACATTTTCTTTGCATCGTGTTTTCTTGTTCGATTTTTTCAAGATTTTCTGCTATATTATCTCCCAATATTTCTTCACAAATTATCGTAGATTGTTTTTCTTTGAATTTGGTATCGAATTCGAACATTTTTTTTACTAATTCAACTTTCTTTTCGCCTTCATTCGGCTTTGAATGTCCGTATTTGATTCCTAAAACCATGTAGGCACCAGTTACTGCTCCACATGTCATTCCTTTGTACATTCCACCTGTAAATGGTGATGCAATTTTTGTAACAAGTTCCTTGTCCACTCCCAAATCATCTGCGAAATATCTCAAAACTACTTGCGCACAATCTATGCCTTCTGTAAATTGTTGCCAAATTTCTTCGTTAGTTAATTTACTCATCCAATGCACCTCCACAACTTGATCCACTTCCTGCAGTACAACCGTAGCAGTAATCTTTCCACACGATTTCTCTGGACAAATCCTTCACATCGATTAAATCTTTGATGTTTGTGTAGTCTTTCATTGGGACTTTTTCTGCTAAATGGAAGTCGCAATCGTGAAGATTTCCTAAGCTATCCACAGAAATTTGGAATCTGCACATTATATTTTCACAAGTTTCTTCATTGTAATTATCTTCCAACAATTTCATATAATCTTCGTATTCGCCTTTTTCAATTAAAAAATCTTTGAAATATCCAATAGGCATATTTGTAATAGTGAACAAATTATTGAATACAACATCCTTCTTTTTCAATTCGCGTTCATAATCTGATTGAAGATTGGATTGTTCAGGTGGCAAGAATCCACCTAGTGGATTGTAAACCAAGTCCAATTCTTTTTCAGTTCCATAGCCCATTTCGTTTAGTCTCTTCAAATTTGCAATGACTTTGTCGTATACGCCATCTCCTCTTTGGCTATCTACATTGTCTTGTGTGTAGCAAGGAAGAGATACGACAATTTTGATTTTTTCTTTATCAAATAAATCCATTAATTCATGGCTTTTTTCGATATCAGTGGCGTTTGTTCTAATAATAAGTTCGTCTACTCTTTTCAAGCATTCCTTCATAAACCACACAATTTCTGGATGTGTTGTTGGTTCTCCACCTGTAATATCCACAGTTTTCATCTTGTGGTTATCCAAAAACTTCAAGCAATCTTCCATAGTTTTTTTGCTCATTTCTAAGTTTTCGCTGTTCTTCATAACGTGGCAGTGTTTACAACGCAAATTACATTTTTCAGTAATGTTTAATTGTAGTGTTGTGATATCGCCAGTTGTTTTATATTTTTCAGAAATTCTATCTTCGAACCTCATTTTCTCCCCCTAAATTTTCCTTTTAATGCATTTTTGAAAAAGCTTGGATCGCATTTTTCATCTATACCAACCATTGTACTTACAAAATGGTGCACTTCATTATTTTCCACAAACTTGGATGAACAAGTCGCACAATAAGTATACATTTTTTCGTTTTTAATGGAGTTTTGCATTTGAGTTGCGATATCTTTTTCGCTTTTGCCTGCAATTCCACCTGCTCCACAGCAGTTTGTACTTATGTATTTATTGTTAAATCCTTTGATATGTCTTTTGATTTCTTCAAAAATTATGTGATTGTACCTGTCAGAGCATGGGAAGAACACATTTACTTCCTCGTCAATATCTTGTATCATATCTCTTTCTTCAAGCCATTTGAAAATCGTAATAACTTCAACCGACAAATTTTTGTAAAATTTGTGGAAACAGTTTGGACACACGCACACAATTCTTTCCACTTCTTTGTCTTTGAGTTCTTTTTCAAATCTTTCCATATAATTATTTTCAAATCCCGTATAATCACTTGGAAGATTACAACAATCAATTGAATAATCAAATCCTTCTTTGTTGAACAATTCCATTAAATATTTTGTAGTATCTGGATAAAATGCTGGGAAATTACAGCCCAAATACAACAAATCTTTTGTTTTTCTTTTAGATTTGTTTTTGAAGAAATAATTTTCTTTTTGTTTTTTTACTGATTCGAATTTAGGATTTTGTTTTCTTAAAATAAGAGAAATCTTTTTTCCATCCAAATCAACCGGACACACCGCTTTGCATTTTTGACACAAGAAACAAGAAAATGCCAAGTCTTGTCTGTCAGCAAAATCTTTTAAATTAATCTTGTATTTCGTCAAAAAAGGACAACATTTTGTGCATTTACCACAATCAATACACTTGTCCTTAACTTCTTGTAAGTAATCATTTGTACTTTTGTTTGATATCATCTACCTTTTCCCCCTTGCGATACATATGTTGACATTTCTGCATCATCCACATAGTTCTAAAAGGCCCATTTTTCTGAAATCTACGCGATGAAGAATATATCTTCATTTTTGAAAGAAAAATTTTGTATCCTTTTTCCTTTACTCTAATTGAAAAATCGTAATCTTCCATTAAATCAATATTTTCGAATCCACCCATCTCATCGTAAAACTCTCTCGTGAAAAACATTCCCTGATCTCCGAATGCGATGTTTCTGTGTCTGACACGATTACTAGAATTAAATGCGACAATTTGCATTATGAACTGTTTTGGAACAAACGAAATGCTAAAACAACCCATTTTATAATTTTGTAAAATTGATTTGATTTCTTCTTTTGGATTTTCTTTGAAGAAAGTATCCGCGTGAAGAATCAGAATTATTTCTCCTGTTGAATTTGCAATTCCATTTATAATTTGATTGCCACGACCCTTGATGCTTCTAATTGGATTATATCCTCTGTCTCTGATTTTTTCAAACGTGTCGTCATCTCCACTTACGCTAAAAATCACCTCGAACTCATCATCAAAAATATCCAGGTGGTCGATGAATCTATCGATTTTGTCAGATTCATTATACACTGGCACTATTACTGAAATCATTCGCTTTTATAAACTCCCATATATTATCCAAAAATTCATCAGACAAATATGCTTTTATCTTCTCAAAAGTAAATCCATTATCCCTGTTTTCATCAACATATTGAGTGTATGCCATTGAGCACCAAGTTATTCCTCTGAGACATGTGAACAACAAATATTTTACGAATTTTTTTCTATCAACTTTTGTTTTTGATAAGTTGTCGTATTCATCTAAGAAATCATCCATTATGTCGTTGTCAAAAATTACATCCGTTTTCCAAAAAGTCGTAGTCGGTGCCAAAAAGTGCGCCAAATCTTGTTCACGCTCTCCTATAATTGGCTTTTCCCAGTCTATAACGTAAGATTTATCTCCTATGATGAAATTTTTATTGTTGAGTTCAGTGTTGATAAGACATGGATTTTCAAGTGTAGAATCAAGTCCTAAATTTTTGATGTATTTTAGCATATTCGAAATCTTTTCTTCAGTTGCATTGTTTTTCTTATCCCATTTTTGATAATGAGAAAACATCTGTGTAAATTCGTCGAACATCATATTAAAAGGACTGCCTGCTTTTATAAAATCTTGTCCTGTCACATCTAATGAGTGAATTTGTGAAAGCAAATATGCTGCGATTTTTAAATCAGTATGATAATCCAAATCTTTGCCAATCAAATATTCTTCCGTAAGATAAGAAATTCCTGATAATTTATCCTTTTTCAAATCGTAAGCCTTGGCTGTTACGTTGGATTTTTCTAAAAACTTGAGCGCATTATACTCGTATTCAATTTGATTATCCAAATGCATTTGTGATCCACGCGCAATTCTTATCAAATAATCATCATCAATCAAATAATTCGAATTGTACTCTCCTTTACCAAGTAATTTCACATTGTCAGATTGGGATATGTATTTTACTAAATCAATATCTGTGTCAATATCGTGCGTTTCTTTCAGTTTATAATAAGACAAATCATGTTCAATCAAACTATTTTCCAAATCGTTTTCTACATTAGGATTTGAGTATTTTTTATTCTCAAACAAAGCATCGTGCGCTTTTTTCATTCCAATCAAACTGTATCCACCATCTTCAGTTGGGCTGAACACAACATCATTGGTGTCTAATTGGTCAAAAGCTTCATCGAAAATCTCACCATCAAAATCAATGATGTCTGATCCGATTAAAATAACCTTAGAATATCCACATGACAAAACTTCTTTTATCGAATTATTCATCCTTTGACCGATATCATCTCCCGTTTGTCTGATGCAATCATAAGGAGAATTCTTCGTGTAATCGTCAAATAATTCATCTGGCGTTAGAGACAAAAAAACTTTGTAGTTTTTGATAGCATTTAAATTTTTTTCTATCAAATTATTACTCATCGTTATCCTTTGTTTTTCAGATAAAATTGTAGATAATCTTGTTTTAGAATTTTTATTTGGAATTTTAGTCATTAAAATTACTGCGTTCATTCAATCTCCTGTAAAAAAAGCGGCCCATATTATGAGCCGCATTAATTTTAAAAACTATTTTACTAATTCGTAGTCGTGTTCTTTAGTTCCATCCAAAGAGTTGAATACGTCTTTGTTTCCTCTGTCGATTAGTTTTTGTGCTAATTGACCAGATTTGTTTCCAGAATAGCAATAAGTGTAAACTGGTTTATCTGTAGGAATTTCTGATAATCTTGCATCTGCTTCATCTAATGGAATGTTAATTGCATTTTTGATATGACCTGCATCATAATCTTTTTTATCTCTAACATCAACTATAACGTTGTTAGTATCTTCAGATGCTTTTACTAAATCTTCTGGTAAAATGTTAGCGAATTTAACTAATTTGTATTCAAATTTCTTAACGCCTTCTGCGTTTGTAACATCTTTGAATCCGTTATTTACTAAAATTTCAGCAGCTTGTTGGCTCTTTTTACCACTGTTGCAAACTGTGATTACAGCTTTATCTTTGTAAGCATCTAACTTAGAAACTTCTTGTTCAAAAGTGTCGATTGGCATATTGATAGCCCATTTAACGTGACCTTGATCGTATTCTTCTTTGCTTCTAACGTCAACAACCAATACAGTTTCTTTTTTCTTCTTGTCTTGTTCGATTGCTTCAAGATCAGCGCCTTTCATTTCTTTTATGGCTGCTTTTTCTTCAGTCTTTTCTGCTGGTTTTTCAGCATTTTGTTCTGTTTTAGTATTATTGTCAGCTGGTTTATCTGAATTATTTGAACATCCAGTAACAGTTAAAGCTGATACTAAAGCTAATGTTAATAAAAGTTTTTTCACTATAAATTCCTCCTAAAAATCTTTTCGATAACATTGTATCATACAGACACAACAAATTCCAAGATTCATTTATTGAAATTTTCTATAAATGATTTTGAGTATTAATTTTTATCTTTTATTCCACAGCTTATCGCATCAACAGGGCAGGCATTTTTGCATCTTGCACATCTAATACATTCCTTATGATTGCAGTTTTTCGTAGGATCCACATTCATTTGGCAAACTTTCTTACACCTTCCACAACTAATACATTTGTCTTTGTCCAATCTATATTTAAAAATAGAAATCGGATTGAAAAATGAATAAATCGCACCCAAAGGACAAATATATTTGCAGAAAGGTCTGTAAATCATTATTGAAAGTAAAATCGTAAGTATCAGAATAGTTCCCTTCCAATAATACAAAAATCCAATCGCTCCTCTCATACTTTTGTTGAGTAATACGAGTGGAATTCCTCCTTCAAGCATTCCTATCGGGCAAATCAGTTTGCAAAAATACGGAGAGCCTTGTCCCAAAATATCCACCACAAACATCGGCAAAATTATTACAAAAATTAGCAAAATTAAATATTTTATTTTTCTCAAATGTTTATCGTATTTAAAAGTTTTTATCTTTTTGAAGAAAGGGATTTTGTATAACAAATCTTGAATCAATCCAAACGGACACAACCATCCACACACAAATCTTCCCATCAAAGCTCCAATGAAAAACAAAAATCCTACTATGTAATAGCTAAATTTAAAATTAGAGTTTCCAATTACAGCTTGTAATGAACCAATCGGGCAAGAGCCTTTGGCTCCGGGGCAAGAATAGCAATTCATCCCCGGAACGCAAATTTTCTTGAGGTTTCCACCGTAAATCTTTCCGGTTTTAAAACCTTCTACATAAGAATTTGTAATCAAAAACCACAGCGATTGGAAAGCGTGTCTGAAATTATCCATTATTTTATATCTGTTTTTCTTCGTTCCAAACCTTAGTAAATCTTTAATCTTATCCAATTCCAATACACTCCATGCAAATTCTTATAGCCTTATCCAACACAACTTTTACTTCGCCGTTGTTGTAACCGTAATAAATCATCCCAACAGACAGAAATAAAATCGTAACTGAAAATATACGGCTATGAATAAATTTTTTGTACATTTAAATCACCTAATTTTATTTATTTTTCAAATTAGCTAATTCTTTTTCGATAACTTGTTTCCATTCTTCTTTTGATTTTGCACCAGAATAAGTTTCTCCTACAATATTTCCATTTTTATCGACAAAGAAAGTTTCTGGCATTGCTTGAATTCCGTTTAATCTGCCGTTGAAGTTTGATTTATCTGGCATTAAAAATGGATATGAAGCTTTTGTTTTTTCTTGAATTAGTTTTGCCTTTTGCAATGCTTCATTATTAGTACCATTATCGTCCACAGTATCTGTGACAACTCCTACAATATTAACACCTTTGTTCTTCATTTCTTTTTTAACCTCACTCAAATCAGGAATTTCATTCACACAAGCACTACACCAAGTGGCAAATACATTTACCATTGTAAGGTCGTATTTTGAAAAATCTTTGCTTGAGAAATCTTTGCCATTGATGTCTTTTGTGGATAAATTGCTCAAACCCTTAACCGATTTTTTGTCGAATGCTTCTGTGTTTTCCAAATCAGTTTTTTCAGATAATACAAATCCATTTTCAGGACGTGGTTTTTTGTCTATAATATCGATTTGAGTTTGGGCGAATTCTTTTGCAAAACCTTCATCCATTTTACCTTTTGAACTTATGTAGTAAGTGAACTTACCATCTTTTGATTCGCCGATTTTCTTATGATTGTCACATTTTGTGATTTTAGCAATCTCAGCTTCGGACATGTTCTTGTCAAACATTCCAATAGTACCAACTCTTTCAAGCTCTTTTTGCCATTTTTCGTATCCATCACCCATTTTATCGACTACTGCATTTTTTTGTTCTTCAGTTAATTTACTGAAAGTAAGCATAGCGTATTTCAATTCTTTGTCGATAGGACTTTGTTCATCCAACATCGCAATCTTCTTGTCTTTCATATCTTTTTTAACTTGTTCTGAAAGCTTGAACTTCAATCCCAAAAACTCATATACAAATTCATCTTTTGGTTGTAGTGAATAATCAGAAGGTTTGAATTTTTCGTTTTCACCGCTTTTATCATCCTTCATTCCCGCTTCTTTTGGGCTTACCACTTTAGTTTCTTTTCCATTATTTCCACTAGATTTTTGACAACCTACCGCTCCAACACTAAAACACAAAGCTAGTAGCAAAGTAGTTCCTTTTAATACATTTTTTCTCATAATTTCCTCCATAAAATATCTAAGTTCATATTTAGATAACACGCATTCGTGTGATCTGATATTATATTACGATAGTTTTATGAAATGCTTGTGAAATTATTATTTAAAAATAAAGTCGCAATTGATAAGACTATAATCCTCATTTATAGCAATAAAAAATCTACTACTTTTTCCGTAGTAGATTTGTAGCATTATTAGCATATTTATTTTTTCAAAATAATTAACTTTTTTTCACAAATTTATGCCCACAATGAGGACAAGTTACTTTGATTTTTCCTTTATTTCTTGGAATTTTCATTTCTTTTTTGCAGTTAGGACATTTAATATACTTCTTGTCCTTGGAATTTGCGGCTCTGATTTTGTATTTTTCAAAAAAATCAGTCATAGGTTTTACAGCCTTTGAGAATTTTTGATTCTCAATCATTCGTTGATATTTATTAACAGAAAAAACTCTGAAAATTCCGAAATACACAATCAAAATCATCGTAATGACTTCTATAACTCTATTTTTAAATTTTAAATTAATCAAAGAAAGTATCAGAGCGACTACTATCATAGTCTTTGACAAAAAATCGACTCCGTACACTTTTTGCAAATAATTTTTGATTTTATCTTTCATCTATATCCCTCGTCACATATTCTAAAGTTTTTGCAATATCGTCGTGAATCACGATATTTGCCATATTATCGTAGCTTGTACGATCTAGATTAATTAGTATCAAATTATCTCCTCTAAAATAATTGATAAGACCACTTGCAGGATACACGACAAGCGAACTTCCAGCTACAATCATCGTGTCTGCCTTGTTAATCCAATTGATTGCTTTTGCAAATTCACTTTGTGGTGGAGCTTCTCCGTACAATGTAACATCTGGACGAACAACACCTCCACATTTTTCACATTTGCATGGTCTTTGTTGTTTGTAATAATCCAAATCGTATTTTGCACCACAATTTACACAATAATAATCTCTCAAATTGCCGTGAATTTCTGCGATATTTTTCGTCCCTGCCATTTTGTCTAAGCTGTCGATGTTTTGAGTGATTACTCCAAGTAATTTGTTAGCTTTTTCTAACTTTGTCAGAGACAAATGAGCTTTGTTTGGTTTTACTCCATCGATAATCAAATTTTCCAATACATAATTTTGGAATAAATCGGGACGTGTCACGAAAAATTCGTGACTTAACATATATTCCGGTGAAAAATCGCTGTCGTTTTTCTTGTTGTAAAGTCCCGTTGCTGATCTAAAATCCGGAATTCCAGATGCAGTGGACACTCCTGCTCCACCAAAAAACACGATTTTGTCACTTTGTTCTACAATTTGTTTTAATCTTTCAACATCATCCATTATTTACACTTCCCTTTGCTCTTCTTTCTTGAAATCTAGTTGAAACTGCCAGTATCATCACTGACATAAATATCATAAAACAGCCAAGCAATCTTCTTGGATCTGTAGTTTCGTTAAATAAAATAATTCCTAATATCACAGATGTAATCGGCTCTAATGTAGAAAAAATCGTGTAAGTGCTGACACCTGCATTGACTATCGCAAGTTGAATAAATAAAGTGCCAAACACCGATACCAAAATTGAAATCACAAAAGCTATTATCCACGCATATTTTGAAAGTGATAATGTAAAATCGCCAGTTATAAGTCCAAATACTAATAGCATTGTGGAGTTGATGGTGCAATTATAAAATGTAACCTTTACGCTATCCATATTTTTTAGTCCCGATACATCCATATAAATCAAATAAAAAGAATAAGTACAACCAGATGCCACAGCCAAGAACATTCCCAACGGAAAATTACTGCTTCCACCGACATTATTTGCTAGTAAAATCACACCGATTATAGATGCAATTAGTGAGATGAATTTGTATTTCGTCATCTTTTCATTTAAGAACATAACCGAATAAACTGTAACAATCGTCGGAAAAATAAAATGGATAGAAGTTGCAAGCCCAACGGAAATGTATTGATATGAAGCATAAAGCATTGTCATTGTGATGCAACCACCAATGCTACACATTAAAATCAGTTTTTTCAGTTCTTGCTTTGTAACTTTTAGGCTGACATTTCTGCTTTTCAATGAAATAATCAAAAATGGAATTACGAAAAACCCCCTCAAAAAAGAAGTCATAATTACGTTACTTCCGTTAGTCAACGTCTCTCTGACCATAATCGGTGTAAATCCAAAAATCAACGCCGATATTATGGCGAACACCATTCCTTTAGCTTTTCTCACTATTTATAACACTCCTTTTTTACGCATTTATTATCTTGATAATAAAGCACGATTTCAGAATATTTCCCGTCGTAAATAGCGAAAATTTCACCCATAGAATCGCTATGTCCATCCATATTTTTTAATTCTTCGTAATCGATAAATTCCAACGTTCCTTCGACATTTTCTTTTATTAATTCTCCAGAAAAATCATCAGTTTCGTACAAAAACCCAACAATTCTGTCGTCTTTGTCAATGTCATACCAGCTAATCATTCCAACATATTTTATGTTTTCAATATCCAAATTAGTTTCTTCTTTCGCTTCTCTGATGACAGATTCAGTTATAGATTCTATCTTTTCGACATGACCTCCTGGAAAAGTCAACCCTTCCCAACCGTATTTTTTTACTTTATCTAAAACCAAAACATCATTTCCATGATTGATTTTTATCATATTGCACAAAATATTTTCCATAAATACCTTCTAAATTTTAAATTTTTGGATAATGTAGTCTGTAAACTCTGATGGATTATTGATATCGAAATTATCGAACCCACTAAAATTTCTGTCGCTAATAATTCCATATTTGTTCACATCGCTACATACCAAATCATCTGTAAGAGTACATTCGTATTTAATGAAATCTGAATCCTTCATTCCTTCGATAATAATCAAATCAACATCGTCTAATAATTTTATCAAATCATAAATATTTTTACTCCTACCATCTAATTTAAAGTATTTATCGTTAAAAATCAAGGTCTGACAAGCTCCGTAATCCTTGTAGAAAAAAGTGTCAGTATCTTTGAAATCAAGCTCAAAATCGTGCCCATCGTGTTTTATTACCGAGCAGGTTTTGCCCCTATTTTTTAATTCTCCAACAAGCTTTTTAATAAAAGTAGTCTTGCCACTATTTTTTTTGCCACAAATACAAATTAAAGGCGTCGCATTTTGTTTCAGTTCTTCTGGATAATTGATATTAACAAATTCATCCTCAAAAATTGTATATTTCAAATTGACAAATTTCGTATCGATTTTATTAATCAAATTCATCACACGATAATCTTTACTTTCAAGCATTTCTTCCAAAATAGGAATTATTTTTTTCGAAAAAATCCCGCAAGTAGGATAGCATCTCTCATCTGTTTCAAAAATTACAGCTTCATCTGAAAAACTTGCGATAGATGCTGCAAAATCCACCAAATCAGACTTCACATTAATCATATCGCAAGAAGTTACAAATACATATTCATTTGTAGAATTTTTCAAAATCTCCAATATTCCACTCAAAGGTCCCGCATCAATATAAGTGTCCTTTACAGTTTTAATTGGAGAATAATCGGCTGTATTAGATGAAACAATTACCTCGTAGTCTTTGAACCTATCTATTAATTCTTCTATAAAAGTGTGACCGTAAAAGTTCAAATCAAATTTGTCTTGACCCATTCTCACACTTTTCCCACCAGCCAATATTCCTACAGAAACTCTCATATTTCACCCAAATATATATAATCCACGCTTGAACCCACATCCAAGCTTTCATTTTGTTTTTGAAGTAAAAGCGCATTACAATTTGTCAAATCTTGTAGCATGGAATTTTTGTGCTTATCAAAAATCGTAATCTCAGAATCTTTTACAAAACATCTGACGTATCGTTGAAGCTTCGAAGGTTTCATCGATCCTTTTACAACTTTTCCTTTTTCAAATTGTTTTACATTTAATCCATAATATTTATTGTACAAATCCCAAAATAAAACTTCGAAATTACAAAAAGCTGCAAACGGACTTCCAGAACACGACAACACAATTGTGTTACCTACTTTTGATGCCATCACTGGAGTTCCAGGCTTCATGGCAATTCTATGAAACAAAACTTCTCCGATTTGTTTCATGCAGGTTTCCATTAAATCTTTGTCACCAATACTAACACCGCCCGTTGTTATAACGATATCTGATTGTTGAGTTAGGTTTTTTATTTCTTTTATAATTGATTTTTCATCATCCATGCAGTTTTTTTGTTCGACAACTTCTACGCCCGAATTTTTTAGAATAGATTTCAATGTAAAAGTCGTTGAACTGTAGATTTTACCTGGAGTATAATCATCCCCAGGATACAACAATTCAGATCCTGTCGATAATAAGGCTACTTTTAATTTCCTATAAACTTTAACTTTTGCATAACCATTTGAAGCCAAAATCGACAAATCAACTGAAGAAATCCTAGTGTCTTTAGGAATTAACAAATCCCCTTTGGACACATCTTCGCCTTCTTTGATGTAGTAATCAAATGGTTCGTAAGATTTTTTGATTTCAATAAAATCATCAACTACTTCGCAGTCTTCTTGTTTTACAATTGCATCGTAGCCTTGTGGTACGAATGCACCTGTCATTATTCTCACGCAAGTATTTTCTTCGTAATCAAAATCATTGCAATCACCTGCAAAATTCGTCCCAATAATTTTCTTTTTCGATAATTTGTCAGAATCTTTGCTACTTACAGCATATCCATCCATTGCACTTTTTGGATAAGGAGGATTGTTGAACTTCGCCAACACATCCTCCGCCAAAACTCTGTTATAAGCATCATCGATATCAATTTCCTCAATTTCAGATGCTTTTTTTTGTATTTTTCTAAGAATTTCCTTAGCTTTTTCTACTTGTAATAACATTTATTCAACCTTATTCACTTTTTAATTTTGTGTTGATATTTCTCATTGTTGGAATCAAAATTCCGCCCAATACATTACCCAAAGTAATGACAATTAGAGCGATAATTGTTTGTGAATTCCACATTCTTGCCATTTGAATGTAAAACATATCTGCAATACAGTGTTCAAATCCGCATAGGATAAATACCATAATGCTCATTACAATTCCCAAATATTTTCCAATTTCGTGAGGATTGTTTAAGTATTGATCCACAGCGTGAACAACCATAATATTACAGAAAATACCCAAAACAAACAAACTAATCAAAGTATCGTCTGCTTTTACTTGAACCAATTTCGTGGATTTTTCGATAATTCCTGGAGCAACTCTTGTAAGACGAACCAATTCCGCTACGATAATACTACCAACTAAATTTCCAACCCACACCATCAAGCACCATGGCAAATAAGTTTTCACATCATTACAGAACAGATATCCAACTTTTCCCGTAAACAAATTATACTTCAAAGTACACACAGCAAAAAGTCCCAAACTGAACATAAATGCTCCAACGATTTTATTGTCTAGGCTCAAAAACACAACTCCGCCCATAGCAATAAATGCCCCTGCCATAATGGCATACAAAAAATCCGCTAATTTTTTCATAACTAATCCTTCTTTCTAAAATCCCTATAAATATTTAAACGACTTTGTTTACAAAAGCCGATTACGGACAAATTATATTTGCTTGCTAGTTCCAAAGAAATATCCGTTGGTGCACTTCTAGAAACTATGACAGAAATTCCTGAATTGATACATTTTTGAACAATTGATGAAGGAATTCTCCCTGATGTAAATGCAATCAGATCGGATAATTTTTCGCCTTTCAATACAGCTGTCCCAACGGCTTTGTCAAAAGCGTTGTATCTTCCAATATCATCACATTGACAGATTATTTCTCCATTTTTTGACAAAACAACAGAATGCACATTGCCAGTTTCTTTGAATAATTGAGATCCCGATAAATTGTAATTGGAAATCTTCAACAACGTTTCTTCGTTCCAATCAATCGGAGTGACTTTTTCATCTCTGTTTGTAAAATTGTATGGAACATTTTTGTAATCTCCACTTTCTGTAGTCACGTGACTTGGAGTGTTATCGATATCTTTTAACTCAACATTACAAATATTTCCATCAATACGTATATCTACCTTTTGTATATCTTCTGGCCTTACAATATTTTCTGTGACAAGATATCCCGTCACAAGTTCTTGTAAATCCTTTTCAATACACAAAAGTTTAACAATCGGTTTGGAATTAATATTGATATCCAACAAAAATTCTCTCAAAATAACATCTTCTACTTCTTCTATAACTCCATCGTTATATTTCTTAACCATTACATTTTTTTCAAAATTCATAAAATCTCCTTTATTTAATTATATCAAACAACTTTAGCCGATACAAATACTTAACACCATTATCAATTTTGTTTTGAAAATTTCTCAAAAAAAATCGGCGATAAAAATCACCGATTCATTCATTATTATGTCGTTGTTCTGCTTCTCGTTTACTATAAACGCATCCGCAGTAATCTTGTCTATACAAATCAAATTCCTTCGATAATTCGATTGATCTCTTGTAGCCATTTTTCTTTTTGAAATCAGAATGCAAGAATTTAGTTTTATGAGTTTGTTCTAATTTTTCTCCGATTTCATTAATCCATTGGCTGTTTTTATGAGGGCTAACCGATAACGTCGTCGTTACAAAATCAAAACCCAACTCATCTGCAATGTCGAAAGTTCTGTCGATTCGCAAATCGTAGCACTCATAACAGCGCTGTGATTTCTCTCCCAAATCCTTGTAGGGAGCAACTTTTTCATAAAATTCATCGGGATCGTATTTATCAACGATTATGTCAATAGGATATTTTACTTTTGTATTTGCGATGACTTTTTTCTGCTCCACAACTCTTTTATCAAACTCAGATTGTGGAGAAATGTTTGGATTGTAAAACAAAATAGTTATCTTAAAATACTGTGACAAATATTCCAAAACATAACTAGAACAAGGCCCACAACAACTGTGAAGAAGAAGTGTTTCTCCTCCATTTAGATTTTCAATTGTTTTATCCAATATTTTTTGGTAATTCTCCATAAAAATCAACTATCCTTCTTTGATCAGAAATCACAAAATCTGCTCCCGATTCTACAAGTTCTTCTCTTTCTCTAAATCCCCATTCAACACCGACACTTGTTACGTCCGCATTTTTGCACGTCTTAATGTCTGTGTCTGTGTCTCCAAAATATACAATCTCTTCTTTTTTAATATCCAAATCCTCCACGATTTTTTCTAGCAAAAATGGATTAGGCTTTCTTTTGGTTTCATCTTCCAATGCAGACACATAATCAAAATAGCCTTGTGGAAATAAATTGTTCAAAATTTTCTCCGCTGCTGGAAGAGTTTTATTCGTGCATACGCAAACAAGTGCACCCATTTCTTTTAATTTATCCAAGCTTTCTCTAATGTATGGATACAGCTGCGTTTTCTTATCGTCATATCCGTTGTAATACTCAATATAGCTGTCGTAGATTTCAGTAAATTTCGAATTAATCACTGCTTCATCCAAATTATCACGCTCTATTAAATAATCCAGGGATTTTTCCACCAAAATTTTAGGTCCATCTCCAAGAAAATAATTAAATTTTTCCTTTTCTACAGGTTTGAGTCCAAATTTCTGTGTAGTATGATTGAAACAATTATTTATCATTTCAATAGAATCTATCAACGTTCCGTCCAAATCAAATACAAATACTCTCTTCATTAAATCACCCTCGATTGATACATTGCAATGGAACAAGCTATCGGTAAATTCAAGGAATCCACATCCTTAGATTGATTGATGAAAATCTTATTTTCATTGTAGTATTCTTTTGGAAGCCCTGCCCCTTCATTTCCAAATGCCAAGCTAAATGGTTGTTCGAACTTCACATCGCCAAGTTCATCTGAACTTTCATCTAGCAAAAACGAATAAATCTTATTTTCTGGGAAATTTTTCTTGTAATCTTGTAGATTATCAAATCTTTGGATATTTAATTTGAAAAAAGCTCCCATACTGGCACGGACAACTTTAGGATTGTAAACATCACACGTATTTGATATCAAAGCCAAATCCTTATATCCAAATGCAAGCATACTTCTCATAATCGTGCCGAGATTTCCCATATTGTCTATTCCGTCCAAAATTATGTGGTTTTTTTCTTGTAATTTTGATTTTTCTTTTTTGAAAACTCCAATCACGTATTCCTTATCTTTTAATGAAATTTTGTTTATTTGTTTACTTGAAATCGTATAAGGAATTTTCTTATCATTCAATATATTTATCAGTTTTTCTGTGTCATTGAAATCCTCAGAAATTAAGACCTCCTCAACAATATCAGCCTTATTTTCAATAAGTTCATAAGTTGGAAAAGGTCCCATTGTATAAGAATATTCAAGATCTTTTTTGTATTTTGTGTATTTTTTCATTTATACTCCATTACTAAACACCCACATCGCTTTGATTTGTGGTTGTAATCTGTCATATTTCCATGATTTTTGCGAATTAGTAAAACTATTCGGATCGTTAATTATAATATTACCATTTGAATCTATTCCCGAAATCACCATAACATGTCCCGTTTGTGTGAAATCACCAGGTCTTACAGAAATTAGAATCGGATTTCCTTTTTTTATATTCTCTTTTATAACATTATAATTCGCATCCATTTGCACAGCTTTCAATCCGTATTTTCTTGCGATATAAGGATAAAATCCCCAGCTTGTTCCTTCTGATGACGAATATCCGTTGCGATCACTTTCTTCTGCTATTTTTGCAGGAGTGATTGAAGGATCGTTTTTCAAATACGACATCGCCATAGCACAACTTGTAGGGCCACATCCAGTAAAACCTATAATTCCGTAGCCGTATTTTTCATAACCCCATCTCTTGTCCCACTGCAAATACAATGGCACATTTGAATTATTTGCATTTTCTGGATATGAATAGTCGTTTTTAATTGTAGAGTCAATTGTTTTCGCCACGAAATTAACCGCAGTGTAGTTATTACCAGCAAGTTTTAAAAGAGATGGATGAATGTCATCAGCGTTTTTCATCACTAATTTTGCATTAGGATTGTACTTAGCGTAAACTTCCAAATTGTGCAACAATTCATTTCTCTTAAATGTGTTTTGGTAAATATTTTCAGTTTTTTTGATTTCTTCAAAAACTTCCTCATCAGTTTTCTCTTTTTCCACTGGTTCTTCTGGTTTGGAGTTTTGTTGGACTGAAGTTTTTTGCTCCTGAGCTATCTCAGCTTGTTTTTGTTCAGCTGCATGCTCTTGCCTATCGTTTTTTACTTTTATGATTGAAAATAGAATTACTAGAAGAAATACAGAAAACACAATCCTTCGTTTTACTGCACGTCTTCTTTTTTCTTCTAGAAATCTATCGTGATTATTACGTATCAAGTTTCCACCTCATTTATCTAATTATATCACAGGATTTGAAATTATTACAAAATTATGACAACTTTATAAAATTGTAACATTCTTTTGGGTATAATTACATTAGAGGTGATGATATGAGTAAATTTTACGATTCAATTTCAGATAATTACGAAGATATTTTTCAGCCAAATGATAAGCAAATTAGTTTCTTAGAAGAACTTGCTCACGGCAAAATCTTGGATGTAGCATGTGCAACTGGAAAAGTTGCGAAAAGACTTCAAGATGATGGATTTGATGTGATGGGGATTGATTTGGAAGAAAAGTTTGTGAACAAAGCGATTAATGAAAATAAAATCGATGCTAAATGTATGAATATGCTAAATATCGACAAATTGAAAAATAATTTCGATTTGATTTATTGCATTGGAAATTCGTTGGTACACTTAGATTCTTCAGAAAAAATAAATGAATTCTTGAAAAAATGCTACGACAAGTTAGACACAAAAGGTAATCTTGTAATTCAAATCATTAATTTCCATCCATTTTTACAAGTAGATGATGATTACTTAGGAAATCTTCCTACTATCAAAAATGAAAAAGTGGAATTTGTACGAAAATATTTCAGAAATGGTGATTTTATACGATTTAACACAGTTATGACAGCAGGTGATAAATCCATTGAAAACGACGTTAATTTATTTCCAATAACATCCGATGAATTAGTAACACTTTTAGAACAAAATGGTTTTGAGAATATAAAAATATACGGAGGATTTAACAAATCAGAATTCGATAATGAAAATTCTAGACCGTTAGTATTAGCCGCTGAAAAACTATAAAATAAAATTTAGCACATTTAAAAACCTCCCTTCTGGGAGGTTTATTAAAATTTTATGCTCTTTTTTATTGATCCGAAAATTCCACGTGCGATGTCTCTTCCGATTTGTCTTGTAAAACTACCAAGCATGGAGTTAATGCTTTTAGACGCGAAATCTTCTATCGGAGATTTTTCTTGTTTTTTGGATTTCTTAGTTTGTTTTTCCGGCTCTTCTTTGATTTGATTTTGCAATTTTGTTTGCAGTATTTCATAAGCAGATTCTCTGTCGATTGATTGTGAATATTTTTGATGCAAATCAGAGTTTTTCACAATATAATCCACGTCTGATTGAGAAAGCGGCGTAAACGATGAGTGTGGTGGAAGTACGAGTCCTTTTTTAGTTATACTTGGTGCTCCTTTTTCATCCAAAAATGAAATCAACGCTTCACCTGTTCGTAAGTTTACAATTTCATCTTTTACATTCATATCTGAGTTTGCTCTGAAAGTTTCAGAAACTTTTTGCACAGCCTTCAATTCTTTTGGAGAGAAAGCTCTCAATTGATGCACAATTCTATTTCCTAATTGCGAAGAAATCGAATCTGGAATGTCTAGTGGGTTTTGTGTTATGAAGAATATTCCCACACCTTTTGAACGAATAAGTCTTACAACTTGTTCAATTTTATCCATTATCATCTTGTTTGCATTATCGAATAACAAATGTGCTTCGTCAAAGAAGAACACTAGCTTTGGGATTTCTGGATTGCCAACTTCTGGTAGTGATTCGAAAAGTTCTGACAATAGCCACAACAAAAACATCGAATACAAGTTTTTGTCGTTAATAAGTCTTGCCGCAGAAATTATATTCACAAATCCACGTCCATCAGAATCTGTCATCATCAAATCTCTTATATCCAAACTTGGTTCTCCCAAGAATTTATCTGCACCCATATCTTCGATGTACAATAATTTTCTCATGATTGCGCTAATACTTTGAGTGGTGATATTTCCGTATTTTTTTGAATAAACTTCCCTGTTATCAGACAAATGATTAAGCATTGAACGCAAATCTTTTATGTCCAACAACAATAGTCCTTCCTCATCTGAAACCCTAAATGCAATATTCAAAATCCCGGCTTGTGTATCGTTCAAATCCAAAATTTGCGATAACAAAATCGGACCCATTTCAGAAACTGAAACTCTCAATGGAAGTCCAGCTTCTCCGTAAACATCCCACAAATTTACAGGATAGTTTTTGAAATTAAAATCAGTGATATTCATTTCATCTAGTCTAGATTTAAGGTTATCGTTCATTTCACCAACCGATGCTAAGTTTGACAAATCTCCCTTAACGTCTGACAAAATAGTAGGCACTCCCAAATCGGAGAAATATTCGCACAACACTTTTAATGTAACTGTCTTTCCGCTTCCTGTCGCTCCTACGATAAGTCCATGTTGATTTACTTTATTTGAAAGAAGTTCGATATCTTCGTTTCCTCTTGCAATCAATAATTTTTCCACAATTTCCTCCGCATTCTAATTTTCTTGAATAATTTGTTTCAAATCAATGAAATTGAACAAAGCTTTATTGTAAAAAGCTTTTGTTTTCTTGTACTTGTTGTAATTGTTGTACACGTTTATTCCGTAAACAAACAAACTAAACACCATCAATATGTATTTGCCAAATATCAAATACAAAATCATTCCCATAATCACATAAGATATCGGGCTGTAATCAAACGGCAAATCATAAAAAACACTGTAGAGTATTCTGTCAATACATATTACTGCCAATAACAACCACACATACATCGCTAGATAGAGCGTATTTGATTCTAATAAATTAAGAATGATTGCTGGAATAAAATACACTCCCGCTCCTATTATTGGCACGAATGAAAACACAGTTATAAAAAACGATTTAACAAAAACATGGTCAACCTTCGCACATTTCAAAAATATAACAGATGTCAATAAAACTAATATTATTTTCGAAACCTCGTAACTTTTCTCGTACAAAATTATTTTCTTTAAATTCTCTTTCATATTAATAACCCGGCTTTTCTAATAATTTAAACATTTGCTTCTTGTATTCTTCAACTCCTGGTTGATTAAAAGGATTCACTCCCAAAACAAGCGCTGAAATCGCAACACTCATCTCGAAGAAATAAATCATATATCCTAGATTTTCTTCATTAATCGTATCGATTTTGACGACAACACTTTCAACATTTGACGACAAATGCGCATTAAGTGTTCCTTGCATAGCCATCTTATTCACGTAATCCACTGATTTACCGCTCAAATAATTCAGATTATCCAAATTATCAGCATCGGATTTTATATACAAATCTTTGCGTGGATTTTCTACTGAAATCACAGTTTCAAATACATTTTTTTGTCCATCTTGAATCATTTGACCTACTGAATGCAAATCAGTCGTGAAATTACACATCATCGGGAATATTCCTTTGTTGTTTTTTCCTTCCGATTCTGCGAATAATTGCTTGAACCATTCAGAAAAATATTTTAATCTCATTTCGTAATTAATAAGTATCTCAATGTCTTTTCCATTTCGATACATATCATTTCTGAATGAAGCGTATTGCAAAGCAAAATTTGATTCGTAATCAAGTTTTGTAAAATCTTCCATTGCATTTGCTGCGCCAATCATTAATTTGTCGATGTCCAATCCTTTTACGCAAAGTGGCAACAAACCAACAGAAGTTAGAACGGAAAATCTTCCACCGATGTCATCTGGCACTACAAAAGTTTCGTAACCATTGATATCAGACAATTCCTTCAATGCACCCTTATGTTTATCAGTAGTGGCGAAAATTCTGCTCTTTTGTTCTTCTTTTGTGTATTTTTCATCCATTAATTCCTTTATAAATCTAAAAGCGATTGCAGGCTCTGTAGTAGTTCCCGATTTGCTTATTACATTTACACAAAAATCCTTGTCCTTCAAATATTCCAAAAGTTCAGCCAAATACGTAGAAGACAATTGGAAACCAGCGTAGATGATTTCGATGCCCGATTTCTCAAAATAATCGCTCATCGCATAATCAATCGCCTTAGCTCCCATATAACTTCCACCGATTCCAATGACAACTAAACAATCAGACGTTTCTCTTATCTTCTTCGCACATTTTTTAATTCTCTCAAATTCTTCTCTGTCGTAATTTTTAGGCAAATCAATCCATCCTGTGAATTCCTTACCTTCACAGGATTTATTTAAAAGCTTTTCTAAAGCATTTACGGATTCTGTTCTCAAAGTATCCACAGAATTATGACTTGTCGTATTTGAAAAATCTAGCTTGAACATATTTCCTCCTATAGAACCTTCAAACTCACTAGAACAATATCGTCATCCTGTTCCAAAAATCTAAAAGAATTCAATTCGCTTAGCACGTATTCAATTCTTCTATCTGGAACTTTCATTAAATCTCTTTTTAGTCTTTCTTCGCCGTAAAATTCGTTGTCAAATCCTCTAGTTTCAGTTATCCCATCAGTGTACATAATTAATTCATCACCACTGGAGACCAATATATCTCTTTGGTCAAACCCAACTCCTTCAAACATTGGAGAGATTGGATGACCTGTAACTTTTAATTCTTCTAATTTATCATTGGAAATCAAAAATGGAATACCATTGTGACCAGCATTTGCATATGAAAATATTTTGAGTTTTCTATCGTATAACCCATAAAAAATCGTAAAATATTTGTCCACCGATAAATTAAGTTCAGTAAATGTGGTATTCAAATCCTTCAGCACTCTTTTTGGTCTAGAATCTGTAATTCTACTTACCAAATACCTCATTGTCTGTCTGATAAACATCGTCAGAATAGATGCCGCAATCCCATGGCCCACAACATCTGCGATGTAAATTCCCACAAATCTTTCGTCAATGTCTATGCAATCGATGATATCTCCAGACAAATCCCTAGATGAAATATAGCTGTAATCCAAATCCAAACCAACATGCTCACCCTTACTAGGCAAAGTTTTGCTTTGAATGTGCTTGGCGAATATGATTTCATCCTTGATGTCCTTGTTCGCATTAATCAAATCAATCTGAGTTTTGACCTCTTTTGAAATATCTCTGAAAACCTCGACAGTGCTTACCACTTCTCCATCTTTATCCATAACTGGAGAAGAAGTTATGGAATAATCCACGCCATTTATTTTTCTTTTTTCTTTGATAGTACTGTTCAAACGGTATTTCCTATCTGCTAAACATTTTGGGAAATCTTCACTATAATCCAAATAGCAATTCACTCCTATTGGATTGATAGGCATAGATTTTATCATGCTAGTATTGGCAAATATTATTACCCCATCTTTATCTATTACTCTAACTAAATCCTTCATAGAATTTAGAACTTCGTAATCAGATCCTTTGAAATCACTAACATCTTCACTTGATTTCTTCTCCAAGGATATCTCCTCCTATTTAGGTCTCGGACCAAAATATTGATACAAATAACACTTCATATTTCCGTTATACATCTTTCTGTTTTTAGATGCTTTTTTGCCGTAAAATTTCTCAAAATCTTCACAATCTGTGATTATATATTGTGACGCAGTCTTGAATTTCGCCATTTTAATTCCCAAATCCTCGTAAATCTTCTCAGCTTCTTTTCTTTCGCCAAGCCTTTTACCATAAGGTGGGTTGGATATTAGAACGAAGTAATTATCTTTCAAGACAACATTTCTGAAATCCCTCGTCACAAATCTAATGTCTTCTCTGACCCCAGCATTTTCTGCATTTGCTATTGCTTTTTCAATCGCTGAACCGTCCACATCACTTGCGAAAATATCTATCTTTTTGTCGTAATCAATGCTCTCCAAGGCTTTGGTGCGCTCTTGTTTGTAGGCATTGTTGAATTTATCGTTAAAATTAATAAAATCGAATTTTCTGTCAATCCCAGGTGCAATATTTCTGAATTTTCTTGCAGCTTCTATCGCAAAAGTTCCACTACCACAGAACAAATCCACAAGAGGTCTGTCGCTATTCGCAAACGACAAATCGATAATTCCTGCTGCTAAGTTTTCCCTTATAGGTGCAAGTACCGATCCTTCTCTATATCCTCTCTTGTGAAGTCCGTCTCCCGAAGTATCCAAAGTTATCGAACAAATATCTTTTACTAAACTAACTTCAATCCTGAATCTTCCCTTGGATTTTGAGAACCAATCCACCTTGTATTTTTTCTGAAGAGATTTGATAATCGCCTTTTCTGTAATCGATTGACAATCTTTAATAGAAAATAATTTTGATTTGTAACTTCTGCCCTCTACAATAAAATTAGAATCCGCTTCTAAAATTTCTAACCAATTTATTTTTTCTACGCCTTTAAAAAGTTGTTCAAATGATACAGCCTTAAAGTTACCCAATTCGATTAGAACCCTGTCTGCACATCTCAAATTTATATTTAATTTTGCGATGTCTTTTTCATCGCCCTCAAGCATTATTCTTCCATCATTTACATTCAAATTCTCATAGCCCATATCCAAAAATTGTCTTTTGACTAAGCTCTCCAAACCGAATGCGCAAGTTACTATTATTTTCAAAATTATTATTCCTCCATATTACCTTCTATTTTATCATATTTTCAATGTTTTTTTTTACGTTATTATAATATTTAACCGCAAATTTACAATAAAAAAACTGCAACGAAAAATCATTGCAGTCAATTTGAAATTTAATCTACAGTAATATCTCCGCTAACTGTTGCAGCACTTATTTCGATTTCATCATTTGAGAATGATTGGTCGTGAGATTTACTGATTTTTTTGGAACTATCTTTGTAGTAACTGTCGATTTGAATTTCTCCGCTTACAGTTTTAAGTTCTATTGAACCTTTCTTTTCTTTAATGTGAATGTTAATATCGCTAGATACGCCTCTAACATTCAAATCTTTGTTTTCGTCAACATCGATTTCGATATCGCCACTTACAGTGTTCACTGTGATTTCTGGATTTTCAGAATTCACCTTCACATCACCACTTACAGTATTAACGTAAATTTCTTTTTTGCATTTGGAAACTTGAACATCTCCACTTGCAGTATTGACATTTACATTGTCCGATTGTGTTGTGATATTTACATCACCACTTGAAGTGTTGCAAGTAACATCGTTACTAATAACATCTACATTTACATCTCCACTTGCTGTAGCGATGTTTAATCCCAAATCACTGTCTTGTGGAATTTTGATAGAAATTGATTTGATGAAACTTTTTTGGAAGAATTTTTCCATTTTAACTTTGCCAAGCTTCAACACGTGATTCATATAATCTACATCTAACTTTTGAGTTTCATCAGTTGTAGTGTAAGTTACGATTATTTTGTCCAATTCGTGAGTTGACACATCTATGTCCGCATTTGATTTAACTTCAATTCTGTGGAAATCATTGTCAAATTCCAATGTTTGTTGTGACAAATCATAGTCTTTGTCTTTGGATTGGTCAAAAATTTTGGAATTAAAGAAATCACCAATGCTATCCAAATTAAACATACCGAATAAGTTGTTTTCTCTAATGATTCCAGCTTCTTTACATTCGTTGAATATTTCTCTTGGATTACCTAATTCAGTTGAAATCTCTTCTTCAGTTTTTCCGTTTTCAACGCCGATTCTAAAATGTTCTTCGTAATCATTCTTGATTTCTCTGTAAGTTGTTTCGTCGACATTTCTGAAATAATAATCTAAAAGTTCCATAAATTGTTCTTTATTCATTTAAAAACCCTCCTCTAACAAGGCCTTAACACTTTCAACTAATTTTTTATAATCTTCAAGTTGTGAGTGCAAATAAGTTTTTCCTTCGTCTGTTATCTTGTAGTATTTTCTAGATGGACCTGACTCTGATTGCTCAGTGTAATCTTCCAAGTATTTGTCGTTTTTCAATCTTCTAAGCATAGGATAAATTGTTCCTTCGCTCATTGGTATCTTATCTTTTATCTGATCTATAATTTCGTATCCGTAGCTGTCTTGTTTAGATATAACCGATAAGACACATAATTCTAAAATCCCTTTTTTTAATTGTGTGTTCATATCTTACCTCCTGATTACATTATAATACACAGTAGTACATAATGCAAGGTATTGTGCAAAGTTTTTTACTATAAAAATTTTAACTGCTCAAAAGTCGTGTCGCTAAGGTTTGCAGCAGTAATCCCAAAAAGTCTGACAGGCTTTTCAATTTTAGTGTTAACCACAAGATACTTTACAATCCTGTAAATATCTTTGACATCACTAATGTATTCATCAAGAGTCATTGATTTTGTAATCACCGAAAAATCGCTAAGCTTTATTTTAATCCTAATTGTTTTCGCTTTAATATTTTTCTTATGAAGATCTTCCGCCAACTCTTCGCTGAATTCACTGGCTTTTTTTAGTAATTCATTGTAATTTCTCAAATCGCGTTCAAATGTGTATTCCACCCCGATTGATTTTCTAATTCTGGACAAATCCAACTGTCTATCGTCAATACCACGAATTCTATCGTAAATCACTTCTCCAAACTTACCGAACAATTCTCGCAAATTATTTCTGGATAAATCATACAAATCACTTACTTTTTTGATTCCAATATTGTTTAGTTTTTCCTCAGATTTTCTACCAATTCCTTGAATTTTTCCCACATTTAAGTCCATCAAAATATCTGGAATATCATCTTGTGTAATAATTTTGATTCCATGAGGCTTGTTCCAATCAGATGCAAGCTTTGCAAGGCTCATGTTGTAGCTAATCCCAATAGAGATAGACAATCCCGTTTTTATCCTGACATTTTCTTGGACTAGATTTGCCAGTTTCAACCTATCCATATCGATATGAGAAATATCCATGCAACCTTCATCTATACTCATCTTTTGAATTTTTGAAGAAAATGCAGACAAAACCTTGAAAACTTTCTCGCTATTTCTTCTGTATTTTTCAAAATCTGGAGTAACTATAACAAGATTTGGAACGATCTTTTTTGCCTGAAATATTGGCATTGCAGAATGCAATCCGTACTTTCTAGCTTCGTAGTTCGCAGTAGTAATTATTCCTCTCTGACTTCTTCCACCGACAACCATTGGGACGTGTTTCAATTTTGGATTATCCAGAATTTCACAAGATGCAAAGAAAGCATCCAAATCAAAATGCAAAAAATTTAAATCCATAACACACCCCTTTCTACTAAAAAAGCCCTCATTATCGAGAGCAGTTTCAATTATAACTTGCAAACCGTAATGCTAAGAACATCATACGATAAAAATTTAATTGATTTCAAATTGAAAATCTTCGTTGAAAAATCCGTCTGTTTGAGCGAATGCGAGTTACGGATTTTAGAAGATTGAAATTTAGAAATCACAAATTTTTTGAGTCCGATGTTCGTGCATGAAGGTTTGCAATGTGCAAAAAGCCCTCATTATCGAGAGCTTAATCGTTAATTTCTAAGTTGTTTGATGATATCCATGCATCGTATGATTTTAGTGAATCTGCACTTTTAATTATCGCATGACACCATACTCTTTGACCTGAATCTGGTTTTGCTTCATAAATGTACACTTCACTTCCCATAGGAATTGAGGAAATCACTTCTGATTTATTGCTTGGTTCTTCATAGATTTTGGCATTATCTGTAGTTACCAAATAAGTTTTGCCAACTAAACGAATGCACAAATCGATAAGTCTTTTGTTATCATCAGTTTCATAGCTTTCATCTTTTTTATCTGGTTTTTTTGTACTTTCTTTTTCTTTCTTTAATTCTTCTGCTGATTCATTGGCAAGTTTTTCAGCTTTTTCTCTGGCTTCTTTTTCCTTTTTCTCAGACAATGCACGTTGTTTTTCTTCGTCTTGTTTTTTCTCATTGTATTGATTTTTTGCTTTTTCAACTTCTTTTATCTTGTCGATAACAATAGTTTCGTGTGGCATTACACGTGCGTATGAGTTTAACATATTCAAGCTTGCATCAAAGTTGTCGTCTTCTGCAAATGAATCACTTGCAATTATCACAGCTTGTGTACTTTCTTGCAATCTTTGTTGCGCTTTTTGATAATTGACGCTATCTTTGTTGCTTACTTTCAAGAAACTTTTTGCTGCATCGACATACTTCATTTCCTTTAAATAATTCACACCATAATCGTAATTATTTTTAGAAGACAAAAGTTCAACAGCTTCACGTTTTTTATCTATATAAGATCCATCGTTTGTTCTATCGTACAATTCACTATAATAATCTACAGCTTTTTGGTAATTACCATCTACTATACATTGGTGAGCCAATTTATCTAATTTTTCTGCCTTAGAAGAATTAAAAATATTTAATCCTACAAAAGCTCCAACAAATATTACTACAGTTATCAAAACTACAGCAATAATATTCTTCTGCTTCATTCATTACACCTCTCTAATATTCTAATGAATAAGCTAAAATAAGTCAATAAACGAAAACGTTATATTTTACGTATTTTTACATATTTTACACAGAAAAAAGTGGAGTGTTAATTTACACCCCACTAACTTCAAAAACTATTATTCTTTCATTGGTTGTTCTGCTGTAAGTTCGATTTCATTCCATCTGAAGTCGTCTTTGTTAAGATCTTGAACGTATCTGAAATCAAATTTTTTAACTCTCTTGTTGATTGGAGATAAAGCTTCTCTGTAAAGTGTTGGAATCAATGGTACATTGTCTTCCATTACTTTAGCAAAGTCTTTGTAAGCTTGTGCTCTTTCTTCATCAGATGTTTTACCATCAGCTATCTTATCCAATGCTTGTTGCATTTCTGGATTAGTATATCTGTAGTAGTTGAATGATGCATTCTTACTGAATAATCCTGATGGGTCTGGGTTAGTACCTACAGCCCAAGCTCCTTGGAATACGTCGATTTCTGGATCGTCGTTTTTAAGTTTGTCATAGAATGCGTTGAATTCGATTAATCTTCCGCCTGTTAATTCAACATTCAATCCAATTTCTTTCCAACATTGGATATAATATGCTGATAATGGTTCTGCGATTTCTCCACCTGACATTGATGCGAATTTGATTACCAATGGTTTACCATTTTTGTCTTCTCTCATTCCATCATTGTCTACGTCTTTGTATCCAGCTTCGTCTAACAATTGTTTAGCTTTTTCTGGATCGTAGTTGTATCCTTTAAGGCTATCGTCAAAGTAATCTTTGAAGATTGGAATAACAACTGATTTTGCTTGTGATCTGTATCCTAGGTAGAATTTTTCACCAACTGCGTTGTTGTCGATTGCGTAACCCATTGCTTTACGTAGGTTTACATCTGCCATCTTAGCGTTAGAATCTACCACAACTTCTCCCTTGGCTTTATCCCATTTACCTAATTTAAATCCTAGGTAAGTGTATGCCATGTCTTGCATTCTTGCAACTTTGTATCCTTTTAATTCTGATATTTCTTTGAATGTATCTGAAGGTGCTCCACCTGCGATATAGTCGTATTTACCAGATTTTAATGATGCTAAAATTTGTGATGTTGGAACTACTTCCATTACAACTTTATCGATTTTAGGTTTTCCACCCCAGAAGTGTTCGTTAGCACTAAATTCAACTGATTGTCCTGGAACTACATTTGAAATGTAGAAAGGTCCAGCTGATTTAGGGTTCTTTCTGATTGGATCAGAAGAAATTATGTCTTTTATAGCTATGTCTTTTACTTGTTCATAATTAGTTGGTTCAGCCCAAATACCAGCACCCCATTTAATTGAAGGTTTCCATTCTTTAAATGAAATTTGAACTGTTTTTTCATCAATTTCTTTAACACCAGCGATGTCTTGTGTTTTTCCAGCGTGATATTCTTCCATACCAACGATGTTCATCATATCATCATCATAACGTACACCAGGATAATCCTTGTGTCCAATGATTAAGTAGTTGATGATAATGTCTTTTGCAGTAACTGGTTTCCCATCATTCCATTTGAATGAGTCTGATAATTTGATAGTAGCAGTTTTTGCTTTTTCATCCCATTCAAATTTTTCAGCTCCAGAATCTCTCAATTCCAAACTTTCTCCATTATTTGCTGAACCGTACATTGTAGGTCCAATGATTGTCCAGTCGATGTTATCGTCTTGTAGTGTATTATTGAATATACCTTTAAATGGTGAATCTGTAGGAATACCTACTCTAAATGTACCACCTTTAATTGGTTCGCCTTCATTTTCAACAAGAACACCGCCGCCCATTTGTTCTCCGACTATGTTGCCTTTGTTTTCTGCGTTTTCATTTTTGCCTGTACTAGATTCTTGTTTTGAACCAGAATCTGACGATTTTCCGCTATCTTTCTTAGAATTTCCACATCCAGTAAGTACGAATGCCAATACTAAAAAGATTGCCAATAATGATTTAAACTTCTTTTTCATTATTTTCACCCTTATCCTTTCCTTTGTTTTGCATCGGAAGCTCTTCTTAATGCTTGACCGATATAATTTATACACAACATCATTACTAATATCAATAATGATGCAGGTAACCATACATATAATTTATCTTGAATAACTTCTGGCTTTCTGGCTAATGATACCAAAGTTCCAAGTGATGGATCTGATGGTGGAAGCCCGAAACCTAGAAAGCTAAGTCCTGTTTCAATACCGATGTTACCGGCGAAACTTAATGTCATGTCTACAATTAATATTGAAGAAATATTTGGCAAAATTCCTGTAAACATCGTCTTCAAATCGCTAGTTCCCATTGTTTTAGAAGCATTTACGTAGTCTTTTTTACTTTCCGCAAGAGCTTTCGATCTGACAAGTCTTGCCATCCCTGTCCAGTAGAACACCGTAAATATCATTACGAATGTAAACATAGAATATTTTGGAACAATTGTTACGAAAACTATGATTATCATCATTGTTGGAAGAATTTGGATGAAGTCTATAATTCTCATTATAATATTGTCCAACCATCCTCCGTAATATCCGATCAATAAACCTACAACTATTCCTATTATAGATGTAAGTATTGTAACGGCGATACCTATTACAATTGAGTTTCTCGCTCCAATAATTAATTGTCCAAATAAATCTCTACCGCCTTGGTCAGTTCCTAGTATGTGTCCAGCTTCTCCAGGTCTTACGTATGAATTAAGTATGTCAACTTTCATTACTTGTTCTTTATCAAGTAACATCGCTCCTACGAAAATTCCTATCCACAAAACTGCTAATACCACCAATGACACTATAGCTAGTTTATCTTTTTTGAATTCATTAACAATTACTTTAAATCCAGTAGGATTATCTTTTGCAAGGTCTTTATATTCTTCAAGCTTTTCTTCTGTTACTTTTACTTCTTTCATAAAAACCTCCTAATCTATCCTTATTCTAGGGTCCACTATACTCATGATAATATCACTTAATAATGAACCGCAAAGTGTTAAGAAACCATAAATCATTACAAGAGCTGTCATAACTGAGTAGTCCCTTTGGTTAATACAGTCAACGAATAATGAACCCATTCCTTGATATCCGAAAATTGTTTCAATCATGATAGAACCAGCTAACAAACCTGTGATTTGGAATCCGAAGAATGCAGCTATTGGTAAAAGTGAGTTTCTAAAAATGTGTTTACTGTAAACTTTTTTAATAGGAACCCCTTTTGCTCTTGCAGTTCTTACGTAGTCTTGACTTTTTGCATCTACAACTTCATTTCTCAAATATTGAATAGTTCCAATAGTTGTAAGTAGTGCATATGATATTGCAGGAAGTAGCATATGATAAAATCTACTTAATACCGCTGCCATGCCACCTTTTGCTGATGCTTCAAGGCTTATAATTCCACTTGTTGGGAACCATCCTAACTTGTATCCGAATATTAAAAGCATTATTAAGTAAAATACGAACCCTGGGGTAGCTAATGCCAAGAAGTTATACAAGTTAACCCCCTGATCGAAGGCTGACCCACTGTATCTACCAGCGTTTATTCCTAGAGGAATAGCAATTGCATACATTATTATTAATGAAAACAATGATAAGAAGAATGTATTCTTAGCTCTTTGACCAATAACGTCTTTCACTGGTAGCTTTTGAGTATAAGAATCTCCAAAATCTCCTTGAAGTGCATTTCCAACCCATCTCTTATATTTCACATACCATGGATCGTAAAATCCAGATTTTATTTTAAGTTCTTCTTCAACCTTTGAGTTACCAGTACTTGGTGTGATTTTCCCTGTAAAAGGGTCCCCTGGCATCTTTTGAGCTACAAAGAATATAAATAAACTTAACACTATCAATTGAGGAATCATTATTAAAAATCTTCTGATTATTGTTTTAGTCATATTATATTTCCCCCTTTCTAGCTGCTACATAATGAGAATCTTTGTATTTCGTCAAATCGTACACCGATCCATTTTCATCGTAGTAGACATTTTTTTGTTCATCAAACTTCTTTTCAATAGCTTGTCTAGCATCTCTAAGCTCTTTTCTTCTATTTGGTTCGATTTGAGGAATCGCTGCGATAAGTCTTTTTGTGTAAATATGTTGAGGATCAGAGTACAACTCATCACGATTACCAGTTTCTACAAATTTACCGTTATGCATAATATAAATGTAATCACACATGTGTCTTACAACCCCCAAATCGTGAGAGATGAAAATGTAGCTTAGATTAAACTCTTGTTGAATCAACTTCATGTAGTTTAATACTTGCGCTTGAACTGATAAGTCAAGTGCACTAACTGGTTCGTCTGCAACTATCAATCTTGGGTTACATGCAACAGCTCTTGCAACACCAATTCTTTGTCTTTGACCACCTGAGAATTCAAATGGATATTTGTAAATTGCACTTTCGTTAAGTCCAACTATGTCTATTAATTTAAACACCTTTTCTTTTTCTTCTTTAGGTGTAAGTTTTTCAAAATTTCTGATTGGTTCAGCGATTATATCCAAAATTCTTTTTTTAGGATCAAGCGAACTCATTGAGTCTTGGAAAATCATTTGAACATCTTGATTGTAGTTAATCTTTTTTCTGTAAGATCTACTTGTAACATCTTTTCCTTCATACAAAATGTGTCCATCTGTAATCTTTTCGAGTCCTACTATAGCTTTTCCGATAGTTGACTTCCCAGAACCAGACTCTCCAATCAATCCATAAGTTTTTCCTTGTTCAATATCCATATCAACTCCATCAACAGCTTTGATATAGTCTTGAATTGTATTAAAAAATCCACCACGAATTGGATAATGAACTTTCAAATTTTTAACTTCTAAAAATCCCATATTTTCCTCCTATTCGTCTTTAAAATGGAAGTTCTTCCAGCATGTACAACGAACTAAGTGTCCATTGCCAACATCATGTAATACTGGATTTTCTTCGTGTTCATGATCGTCTATCCAAGGAATACGAGGTGCAAATCTGCATCCTTTTCTTGGCAAATCTTTTAATGAAGGAACCATACCTTCTATTACGTGTAACTGATCAGATTCATTATCTGCTTGTGGAATGGAATTTAATAAGCTTCTAGTATATGGGTGAAGAGGGTTATTGAACAACTCATCCACAGGTGCAATCTCAACGATCTGACCTGCATACATTACGCAAACTCTATCAGCGGTCTGTGCTACAACTCCTAAATCATGGGTTATCAATATAATTCCTGAATTCATTTGATTTTGTAATTCTTTTATTAAATCTAGAATTTGTGCTTGAATTGTAACATCAAGTGCAGTAGTTGGCTCATCAGCTATCAAAACATGAGGCTTACAACTCAAAGCAATCGCAATAATTACTCTTTGTCTCATACCTCCTGATAATTGATGAGGAAATTGTCTTGCTATAACTTCAGCATTTTCAATCCCTACTTTTTTTAGAAGATCAACAGCTTTTGCTTGACGTTGTTTCTTGTCCAAATCAGTGTGATACAACAAAGCTTCTTCAATTTGTTCGCCAATTCTCATTAATGGGTTAAGTGATGCCAATGGATCTTGGAATATCATACCAATTTCTCCACCTCTCAACTCATTGAATTGAGCTTCTGTATAATTCAAAATATTTTCGCCGTTATATATAACTTCACCGCTAATTTGAGTGTAATTCATATTATGTAAACCCATAATTGTAGTAGCAAGTGTAGATTTGCCACAACCAGATTCGCCAACCATAGCTAACACTTCATTTTCATACAATTCAAATGAAACATCGTCTACGGCGTCATAATAATCGTCTTTTATTCTAAAAGCTGTATGCATATTATTAACTTCCAATATTTTCTTATTAGCAGACATCTTATTCTCCTTTCAGTTTATTTTTTGTATGATTTATGTATGAATAATAAATAATACTTTATCTCATTATAGTGACATAAAAGGAATTTGTCAATTATTATTTATTTTTTAATTTAAAATTTCAGTATAAAATACAGTTTTTCCATGCTTTTTCGAATTAAATTACACTTTTTAGCTACAATAATAAAATTTATGATTTTGTTTTCCTGTTATAATTCTGCCGTTTAAAATTAATTATGAAAATAAAATTAAATTATTTTTATTCATTTTTTAAATTTGTTCTAATAATAAAATAAATTGTGTTTTTGCATAAAAATGACTTGACACAATCTCTTTATTATGGTAAAGTAATGATAATCATGAGCAAATTTACAAATTTATTAATTTTTAAAAAATGTAACAAAAAGCTTGCATTCGTTATATTGAAATGGTAAAATATATTTAATTATTGAAAACTTTTTCATTTTCAATTAAATCTCCATTTCTTAATTTATTACAACATAAAAAAACAAGGTATGAATTAAATTCAACACCTTGTTTTTTTATGTTAGTCTATTTTTATTATATTAATATCTTTAAAGCAATCATCTATTTGGAATTTTTTCGGCAAATCCTTGGTCTTCAACGAAGCTAGTGCACAGGCATTTGCCATTTCAAAAGACTTTTCATAGTCTGAAGTTCTGATAAATGTCGCGATAAATCCCGCGATTATTGAGTCAATAACAAAATCTCTTTTTTGGTTTAGCATCTGTTCTATGTCAAAAGCATAGATTGAATTCTTTTGGAACAAATATACTTTATTATCTACAAAGGGCACTATTACAAATTTAGAATTCAAACCAGATATTTCATTTTTCCATTTAAGCAAATCTGATTCTGAATTTATTTTTGTTTTAAATAAATGCTCCAAGCATTTTACACTTATTTTTTCAAGTAATGATCCCTCGTTAGCAAATCTCTCCAAATAATACTCATCTATATCAAGTACGAAGTGTGCTTTGTTGGCTTTGCAAATTGCAATCATTCTTTCGATTACAGTTTCTGTTATATTTTTCGGAAAAGCTGTGGACAAAAACACAGTATCTCCTTCTTTAACTCTTGATAGATAGTATAACAATTCCTGTAGTTCTTGATGAGAAATGCTAGGTCCTTTTGATTCGATTACGGTTTTCGAAGAGCCTGTGATTTTGATATTAATTCTAGTATTATCATCAATTCTTATGAACTCAGATTTGATATCTTCTCTTCTTAGCCAATCTTCTACAAATTCTCCAGTAAAACCTCCTGCAAATCCAGTTGCAACAGTCGGAAGTCCAAGTTGTTTTAAAACTCTCGAAACATTGATTCCTTTTCCAGCTGGAAGCATCAAATCAAAATCCGATATATTGTTCTTGTCAAATTCAAAATCCGAAACTTCACTTACAAATTCAAGTGCTGGATTCATAGTAACTGTGTAAATCATTTAATCACCTACATTAATCCCGGAGCAAGTCCAAAAAATATTTTTTGAAGAAGTGTCATAACGACCATAAACACAACAAGTCTTGTTATCACAATTCCAGCTGCATTAAGTCCGTAAACTTTCCACAAATTTTTGTAATCAAATCTATCTACTAAAATAATCGTTGCAAATAATATCAATATTACTAATGAAATTAGATATATAAAAGCGTGTGCACCCAAAAATGTAAACGTGAAAACTGACGAACTAAAACCGACAAGTCCTCCTTCGGTTAACACTCCAAATAAGCTAAAAATGAGAGATTCTATAACCGAAAGTAAAACTGAGATATTGTTTCTCAACTCCTTATCAATTGGTTGATATAATTTCGTTCCTGCTAGTTTAAGTCCCAGACTATAGGATAAAAGTTTTTGGAAAATATCCAAAACCAACACTGAAACCATAACTACGATTGCCTTTGATTTTTGAGTAAATGTCCAGTGATTTGTAGAATTCATGTAAAAGAATAAAAGCGGCAACGCAGATAACACTACAACCGCAAGTCTCATTGAGAACCTGTAAGGTTGTGTGCCTCCCATCATTTTCTTCAATATTTTAATAAAGAACAAATTGATTTTGTCAAAAACTTGTTTACTTTTAACCTCAAAAGTATCCATAAATTGGTCATCATCTTCATCTTCGTCTTCAAACTTATGAATAGTAAACTCATTTGCCGAAGTGAATCTTATTGACTCATCTCTTTTAATTTTTTCTTGTTTTTCGTCATAACCTTTGGTAATAAAAATCGTGTTTTCATAATTTTCTTCAGGTTCTTTTTCTTCCTCGTGGTTTATTTTCTTCTCAACTTCTTTGTCGGGATTGAACTTTCCATATTGAGATTTGTTTTTGTTAATCACTTGAAAAATATCTTCAATCCTTTTAGGCTTGTGTTCCGTTTTATTTTTATTTATGATATCTTCAGCCTTTTGTTCTTCAGCTGATTTTTCACGATTTTTTATATTAAAAATGTTCATAACATCATCTGAATATGAATAATCTTTGTCTGTAGATGCGTGATTATCTTCTGGTTGTTCTTTTATATCCTTTTGTTCATTCAAACTTTCACGGTATTCTTTCAAATTAAACCCACAATTGTGACAAAAATTCACCGTATCTAACACTTTTTCATTGCAATTAGGACAACGCATTTACTCACCTCCGTAACCGTATTATATCACAATACATTATACTCAATTATAACTTTGCCAAATCTTAATATTTGGGCAATAAAAAACCGGGTTAATTATCCCCAGTTTATTTTAAAAGAGTAACACATCTTCATGCTAAGAATATCATACGAAAAAAAATTGCTTTGATTTCAAATCGAAAAAATCCGTCCAAAATCGTACCGCGTAAGCGAAGCGTGCTTACGATTTTAGGATTTTAAGATTCAGAAATCAACAATTTTTGTAGTCTAGATATTCGTGCATGAAGTTTGTTTGCTTTATTTTTTATTTTCTTTTAAACACCATATATCTATAATCCATACCTTCGTAAGTTTTGATGTCTGATTCTTCCGCTACATAATAATCTTGGTCTTCAAATAAGTTTCTGATTTTTGCATCATATTCAAATTCTGCGTCAACATAAGTGATTACGAATTCATCAACTAAATGTATCAATGATTCAATCGTGTTTGCTCCACCTATCAAATACTCTGTCATTTTGTGGTCTGGGTTGATTTCTTTGAGAGTGCGTAGCAATTCTTCTTCGTTTTTTACGCAAAGCATACCGTCTAAGTCTTTGCTTGTAATTATTATGTTGGTTCTATTTGGTAGAGGTTTTGAATCCGGCAAAGATTCCAATGTTTTTCTTCCCATTATAACGATATTTCCAGTTGTTAATTCCTTAAATCTTTGCATATCTTCAGGAATTGAAAAAAGCATATCTCCATCTTTTCCTATCGCAAAATTTCTATCTACTGCTAATATAACTTTCATTAACAAAAATCTCCCTTCCTTATATTACTTACAATTTCGCTCAATTTTTCCATTGCATGATTGGCAGTCCAATCAAAATCACCTTCACATATCCTTACGACAAGTATACCCATTTCCTCACAGCAAATATCAAGCATAGTGCTATAGATTGCATTTTGCAAATCAGATGACGAATTGGAAAGTATGTTATCGCATTTGTTTATCCATTTTTCAATACAAAAACCATAATTTTTATCTAGTGGATAATTCTCAAGCGCAATCTTTCTTTCTTTTGTAAATTTCCTGTCAGCATCATACATAAAACAAAGCTTATTTTCCTCATTATATGCCATTATGTTGATATCATTGACATATCTTATCAAATCATCTCTGTTTATGTTTTCATCTAGTTCATTCAAAACTTTTTTCAAATTTTGGTTGTCTATGTTTGGTTTCAATTCAGAAAAATTCTTGCTAAATTCAATATCTCCACTAAAATACACTCGCAGTATTTTTTTAATAGCATCAATTTGTTCTTTTTCATAATCAGATGCCAAAAAAGTACTGTTTTCCATAAAATCTCCTTTATATTACATCCATTTTTTCTTTTTAAAATAATAAATCATAACACTAGTAATCACAACAGCCGTAACCCAGAACAAAATATATCCGTATTTTCCTTGAAGTTCCGGCATATATTTAAAGTTCATTCCATAGACTCCTGTTAAGAATGTCAGCGGCAAAAATATCGTCGACCACACAGTCAATACCATCATTACTTCGTTAGTTCTGTTGGAGATATTAGTGTCAAATGCATCTATCATAGAGTTAATCATATCGCGATATACTTCTATGAATTCAAGCATTTGGATTATGTGATCGTACAAATCTCTCATGTAAATAGATGTGTTGTGACTTACCAAATTTACTCTGAACTTCGAAATTTCATTGATAACTGAACGCAAAGGCCACAAAGTTTTTCTCAAAAATATCAGGTTTTTCTTCATGGTGTAAAGTTCTCTGAGAATATCGTCATCATGATTAGTCATCATAGCGTCTTCCAAATCATCTATGTATTCTCCCAAAATATCAAAAATTTGATAGTAGTTGTCGATGAATGCATCCATTAACAAAAGCAATAGTCCATCTGTAGTTTTCGGCCTAAAAACAGGAATTTTTTCTAACTTGTCCAAAACTCTGTCAAATGATGTGGTTTTGTTTTGCTCTACAGTCACTAACAGATTTTCTTTCAAAACAAAAGAAACTTGGTTAAACGACAATTCTTTTACGCTGTTGAACATATCATAATCGACAGTATCCGTTACCACGAACAAATAATCATCATAAGCTTCCAGTTTCGTCCTTTGTTCCACATCCAACATGTCTTCTATTATAAGAGGATGGATTTTGAATTTTTCTTTCATTTTTATGAAATTATTTGTATCTGATAATCCTGTGATATATATCCAATTTATCCTGTCATCTCTCAATTCTATATCATCGATGTCTGTGGTTTGATGTTTGTCGAAATGATGTTCATCAAAAGTACAAAAAGTAATTTTGGTGTTTTCAAGATCGTTCTCAAGCCTAAGAGTATCTAATATTTCGTTGATTCTTTCCTCAAATAATATATTAGCCAATATTATCTCCTATTATTCATCCAATAATTTGTTCGCGTAATTTCTGTATGTCGATTTTGAGTTATCCCCTACAAGTCTGTCGATAATTTTGCCATCTTTTATAAATAAAGTCGTAGGTAGAGGCAACGCTTCGTAATGTGTAATTATCTCGTCCTTATCAATTTCTCTAACTTTTTTAGCTAAATATTCGTAAAATTCTATTTCTCCTTGAAATGATTTTTCGATATCTTCCAAATCATTTTTCGCCGGAATACATGGACAAATCCCGTCGGCGTGGAAAAATAAAATCTTGTTTCCTTTGTTAAATATCTTAGAGTTAATGTCACTCTTTTTAAATTTTTTCATTTGGTACTATCCTCCAAATCTCTTCTGCATATTCTTTTATAGTTCTATCCGATGAAAATTCTCCGAAATTAGCGATGTTCATCAAACTCATCTTCGCCCATTTTTTCTTGTCGGCGTAAGTTTGTAAAATCTTTTCGTGAATTTGTTCATAATCGTTGAAATCTTTTAACACAAAATATTCGTCTAATTTAAATGACGAATCTCTGTTTACAAGTGAGTTGTAAATGTCCAAAAACATAAACGATCCACTATCGTTGATCAAATCGCTTAGCAAAGTATCCACAACGCGTTTAATATTTTCATCCTTATAATAATACTCAACTGGATTGTAACTGTCTCTGATGGAGTTTAATACATCAACAGTCGCTCCAAATGGGAAGTTGTTGTCCTCACCTGCGTGATTGAAAATCTCAATGTTCGCGCCGTCGTAAGTTCCCACAGTCAATGCTCCATTTAACATAAACTTCATGTTACCAGTTCCCGAAGCTTCTTTTCCCGCAGTTGAAATCTGTTCACTCACATCTGCTGCAGGATACACCAATTCTCCGATGGATACGTTGAAGTTTTCCAAGAACACAACCTTAATGTATTTGTTGACAACATCGTCGTTGTTAACGAGATTTTTAACCTCATTTATGAATTTTATAATAGCTTTTGCTCTGAAATAACCTGGCGCTGCCTTCGCCCCGAAAATATATGTTTGTTTTGGAATGTCGGATATTTCATTGTTTTTGATTTTATAATACAAATTCAAAATGTGAAAAGCATTCAACAATTGTCTCTTGTATTCATGAAGTCTCTTCACTTGTATATCAAAAATAGAGTTCTCATCTACATCGATGTTTTCATGTTCTTTGATGTATTTTTTCAGTCTGATTTTGTTGTGAAGTTTGATTTCCATTAATTTTTCCAAAACACTCTCATCGTCTTGGAATTTTTCAAGCTCTTTTAATTTTGTTAGATCAGTTTTCCAATCTTCTCCCAAAAGTTCTGTTATAAAATTCGTTAGCTCTGGATTTGAATAAAATAGCCAACGTCTTGGAGTAATTCCATTTGTTTTGTTGACGAATTTATCTGGATACAAATCGTGCCATGGTTTCAGTGTCTCGTTTTTCAAAATTTCTGTGTGAATTTTTGCAACGCCGTTAATTTTTACGGCAGTTAATATCGCCAAATGTGCCATATTAACAGTATTGTCCTTCACTATTCTGAGATTGTCGATTCTATCCACAGAATAATACAATCCCACCAAATCACTGACAAATCTCTTGTCGATTTCAGTGATAATATCCATAATTCTAGGACTTACTTCCTCTACAACATCAACGCTCCATTTTTCCATCGCTTCTTGTAAAATCGTGTGATTAGTGTAGTTGAACACATTGCTTGTAACATTCCAAGCTTGTTTCCAAGAAAGTTTTTTGTCATCCATCAACACTCTCATCATTTCTGGAATAGCCATAACAGGATGTGTGTCGTTTAATTGGATAGTATTGTATTTTGCAAAATCTTCAAAATCCTCATCATTTGGGAAATTCTTCTCGTATTTTTCGATTATATCTTGAATAGATGCGCTACTGAAAAAATACTGTTGTTTAAGCCTTAAAACTTTTCCCGGTCTTTGTATATCATTCGGATACAAAACTCTCGTGATATCTTCTGCTCTATTTTTTTCTTTTACTGAATCGTCGTATTGAAAATTATTGAATTTTTGAAAATCAAATCCGTCATCACATTCCGCCTGCCACAACCTCAAAGTATTAACAACATGATTTTTGTAGCCTACAACTGGCATATCATAAGGAACTGCTTTTACGACTTGGTTTTTGTATCTAATGATTTTGGATTCAGATTCTACACGTCTTGACCAAGGATCCTTGTCCAATGTCCAATTATCTCCGACTTCCATCTGAAATCCGTTGTGAAAATATTGTTTGAAAAGTCCTTGGCGATATCTCACGCCATAGCCTGTCAACGGATAATCCAAGCTCGCCGCACTTTCCATAAAACATGCCGCAAGTCTTCCTAAACCTCCGTTTCCCAAGGCTGCATCTTCTTCTTGAATTTCCAAATCATTGATGTCGATGTCCAATTCTTTTAAAACTTGTGAATATTCTTCGTCCAAACCCATATTCAACAAATTATTTCCCAAAGATCTTCCTATCAAAAATTCCGCGCTAAAATAGTAGGCATTGCGTGAATTTTTGTGTTTGTCAGAAGTTTTCTTCCAATCTTCTGCCAATTCGTTCATTATTATTTTAGAAAAAGCTATATATTTTTCTTTTTCAGTTGAAGTTTGTAAATCTTTTCCAAACATATTAAATAAGTTTTTTTCAAATTGCAACAAAAATTCTTCCTTTTTCATAAAATCCTCCTATTCTTAGCTCAACTATATTTTACCACATTTGTAAAATAGTCCTATTAAATTTGTATTGTTTTTTATTAAAATCAACAAAAAGGATACATTTTTCTATTTTATTGATATAATGATTTAGTTATAGTAATATATTAATGAGTCACAAGAAAGGACAAAAATTATGCAAAAAAATATATATGTATTATATGGCGGTCCTAGTACTGAACACGAAGTAAGTATCACAAGTGCTAGAACATTAATAAATAATTTATCAAAAGAAAAATACAACGTAAGCGCGATTTTCGTTCGCCGCGATAAAAAATTCATTATGAAAGAAAACATAACTGAAGAAATAAAATCCGACGACGAATTGGTGCTTGACACTGAGCTTTCTGTAATAGAATCTGTCAGCGATTGTATCAGTAAGATCAATCCTGAAAACACTGTAATATTTCCTGCAATTCACGGAAGTTACGGTGAAGATGGAACAATCCAAGGTTTCATAAAAGTTTTGGATTTGCCATTTGTAGGATGTAACGTTTTGGGTTCTGCACTTTGCATGGACAAAGGATACACTAACGATATTTTCGAATTGAACAAAATTCCTCAAGCAAAATACGTCGTGCTTTGCAAAAACGATGAATACAATTTGAAGGAAATTTTCGACAAAACATCCAAGGCAGTTTATGTAAAACCATGTAACGCTGGTTCATCTGTTGGTGTTATGAGAGCAGAAACAGAAGAAGAATTGGACCAAGCAATCCAAAACGCATTCCAATACGACAGAAGAATTTTAGTTGAAGAAGAAATCATTGGACCAGAACTTCAGATAGCAGTTATGGGCAATGACAATCCAGTTGCATCACGTCCGGGTGTATACCAAATACACGATGTAGAGTTTTTCGATTACGATGCAAAATATAACGATTCAAAAACAGAAATGCTTACACCATTTCCAATGGATGAAGATTTAGAATTAAAAGCAAGACATTTGGCAGAAAAAGTGTACAAATTAATGAGTTTGTCAGGATTTTCAAGAGTTGATATGTTCGTAAAAGACAACGAGCTTTGGGTGAATGAAATCAACACAGTTCCAGGACTAACTCCACATTCAATGTTTCCAGTTTTGTGGAAATGCACTAACGATATGAGTGTTTCAGAAGTATTCGACAACTTGATTGATTTGGCTGTTGAAGAATACGAAAAAAATAAAGCATATAAGTTAGAGAGGTAAATATGTTAACAAGAAATTTAAAAACAATAACAGAACTTACTAACACGATTATAAATGAAAAATACCATGATGTAATGGTAAAAGGTATCTCCACAGATACAAGAACTATTCAAAAAGACAACATGTTCATCGCTCTTAGAGGAGATAATTTCGATGGACAAAATTACATAGAGATGGCTTTTGAAAAGGGCGCATCTTGTTGTGTAGTTAACAGGGATTACAGAAACATCAACGATTATCCAGTAATCGAAGTAGATGATACAAAAGAATTTATGATGGATTTAGCTAGAGGATACATCAACAGTTTAAACTGTAAAGTAATCGCCATCACAGGATCCAATGGCAAAACAACTACAAAAGATATAATGAGTTCTTTATTAAAAGAAAAATACAAAGTCGTTAAAACACAAAAAAATTACAACAACGAAATCGGATTATCCAAGACGATATTTGACATAGATGATGACACAGAAGTTGCAGTTCTTGAAATGGGAACAGAAAATTTTGGAGAAATCAGTCAACTTACTAATATCGCTCATCCTGATATCGCAATGATTACAAACATCGGCGACAGTCATCTTTTAAATTTGAAAACAAAAGAAAATATTGCCAGAGCTAAATTCGAAATCCTTGAAGGATTAAAAGAAGACGGAATATTTATTTTAAATAACGACGATCCAGTTCTCAGAGAAGTAAAACAAGAATACAAATTACCAGAAAAGACTATAAGTTTTGGAATAAAACCAGACAGCGATTATAGAATGGAAATGATTAAAGCTGATGAAACAGGATCGACATTTTCAATCAACGATCACGTGTTCAACATAGAATTGTTGGGACATCATCAAATGTACAACGCTACAATGTCAATAATAGTAGCTGAACTTATGGGATTGGATTATTCAGATGTTGCAAAAGGACTTAAAAATATCGAATTAACTGGAATGAGAAACGAACTTATACTACTAGATAAATTCCATATTTTAAACGACAGCTACAAATCAAATCCACAATCACTTACAAGCTGCCTAGAAACAGCTTACGGATTGCACGGCTATTCTAGAAAAATCGCCGTATTAGGTGATATGCTAGAACTTGGAGACAACGAAATAACTCTTCACAAAAATATCGGTAAATCAATCAATCCCGAAAAAATCGACTACGTATTAGCAACTGGACCATTAGCAGAAAACATAATCAAAGGAGCACGCACAAACTTTGCAGAAGACAAAGTGTTCTACTTTGAAACAAAAGAAGAATTGCTAGAAAAATTGCAAGAATTAATCGTGGACAACACATTGATTTTAGTAAAAGCATCTCATGCAATGCAATTCGATAAATTAGTCGAACAAATAAAAGAAATTTAACATCAAAATATTAAATAATATAAAAACAACAAGCCCTTATGTAAAAATTTGCATAAGGGCTTGTTTATTTCTAGGAAAGTTTGAGGCTTTCTTTTTTATATATTTTTCTTTGCTTGTTTATCGTTATAAATTCTCTTCATCAACATTCCAAGTGCAAACACTCCGAATAAAATAATAAGTCCTTTTACCCATGTAGATGGATTTGTCGACTTACTTGCTGCATAAGAATAAATCAAAGTCGCTGGAAGTTGACCAATTCCTGTCGCGATGAAAAATTCCCAAAATCCCATCGGAGTCAATCCCGCTGCATAACTTATCGGATCAAATGGAACAAAAGGCAATAATCTTGCAACCAAAATTGCGTTCTTACCGTATTTGTCGAAAAATCCTTCTACTTCCTTCAATGCTCCTTTTGTAGCAAATTTTTCTGCAATATCTCTTCCCAAAAATCTCGCAATACCAAAACAAAGCGCTGCTCCAGCCATTGCAGATGTCCAAGACAATATACTTCCCTTAACCCATCCCCAAATAGCGGCGTTTGAAAATGTAATGAAAAAGGCTGGGATTGGTGCTGCAACTGATTGAAGAATCATCATCAAGAATGAAATTACAACCGCAGTTTTCCCGAAAGATCTGATGTACGCTTTTACACTTTCAAGGTCTTGAAATGATTTTGACATGTTCGTTATTCCTTCTCTTAGTGGTTTGATAAATACAAATGCTAAAACCACAACTAGAATTACGACAATTTTTTTAATATGTTTATTTTCTAATTTCAAAATTATCCCTCCTTATATTCATTATATCAGATAAAAAAATAAACACTTATTGAAATATTCTATAAGTGTTTATCATTTATTATAATTTACGAATTAAATTTTTCTTTATCAAAATATTCTTCGCCAGAACTGTTAGCGACGATAACTGTGCACACAGCATCTCCTGTGATATTTATCGCAGTTCTAATCATATCCAAAATTCTGTCTATTCCCATTATCATTGCAATCGCAGATATTGGAAGTCCGATTGAATTAAATACCATGGATAAAGTTATCAATCCAACAGATGGAATTCCCGCAGTACCTACTGATGCAAGTGTCGCTGCAGCAATTACTGTCAAGAAATTTTGTGGTGTCAATTGCATTCCGTAAGCGTTCGCTGCAAATACTACTGCAACTCCTTGCATAATTGCTGTTCCGTCCATGTTGATAGTTGCTCCAAGTGGAATAGTAAATGAAGAAATTTTCCTGCTAACTCCAAGTTCTTCCAATTTGTTGATGTTCATTGGCACTGTTGCATTTGAAGATGATGTGGAGAACGCAAATCCCAAAACTGGGAAGAATTTCTTCAAGAATTTGAATGGATTTGCTTTTGCAAAAATAGTCAATAAAACCATATAAACTAAGAAAAGTTGCAATATCAATCCTAAAACTACTGTGAGCATGTATTTTAACATAGAGAATATTGCAGATAATCCTAAAGTTGCAAACGTCTTTGTGATAAGAGCAAATACACCTATTGGAGCAAACTTCATTACAATCATAGTCATATCCATCATTATGTCGTTGAACTCTTCGAAAATATTTGCTACGTTGTGTGCTTTTTCTCCCAAATTCGCCAAAATAATTCCAACTAACAATGCGAAGAAAATTATTTGCAACATATTTCCTTCAGCCATAGCTTGAATTGGATTTGTAGGAATTAAATTCAGCACAGTATCTTTTATTGAAACTGCCTTCGCAGGGTCTGCTTGGGCAGCCTGGCTCACTTTGCTAAGATCAATTCCAACTCCAGGCTTTATAAATGATGCCAATAATAGCGCCAAAGTTATCGCCAAAGCCGTAGTGAACAAATAAAACACAAGTGTTTTGACTCCGATTTTTCCTAATTTTTTAGTATCCCCCATGCTCATCGCACCAGTTACTAATGAGAAAAACACCAATGGAACAACGAGCATTTGCATTAATCTGATAAATCCTTGCCCCAATACGTCGAATATCCCATTAACTAAAATGGTATCTTTTATATATGATGAAGGGACAAATAGATTAAAAACTATTCCTACCAACAACCCCAGAAATAATCCAATGAATATTTGAGTTGTCAGTCCTCTTTTTTTCTTTTTTTTCATAAACATCTTCCTTTTTATAAATTCATTTTTAAAATTATAAATTATTTTTTTCGATATATTTTTGAAGAGAAGTTTGCCAATCTGTGAATTTGTAAATTTGAGAAGTGTTCAATAAGAAGTTTTCCAAAGCTGTAAAATCTGGTCTGTGACCTTCTATTCTCAAGTTTTCATCTTCGATAACTTCTGCATCAATTCCTTTTATCTTCAAAATTTCTTCTGCAAAATCTTTTCTACTAGCGACTCCTTCACATGATGCATGATAAATTCCGTAATCGTACGTATCCATCAATTTCACGATAAATTCTGCCAATTGATATGCGCTTGTCGGAGAAGAATATTGTGCTTTAGGAACGTAAACTTTTCCCGTTTGAATTGCTTCTTTTATAATATCTTCAACCCTGTGATTTACTGGAGAGAATAACCAGCTAGTTCTCAAAATAAAATGTTTCACACTGAATTCTCTTACGAAATTTTCTCCCATCAATTTGCTTTTTCCATACATTGTCGTAGGATGTGGAGTGTCGTATTCTCTGTATGCACTTCTGGATTGTCCACTAAACACATCATCTGCTGACATGTGAATTATTTTTGCATCCACAGTGTTCGCTGCAACCGCCATGTTTCTTGCGCCCAACGCATTTACCCTGAAAGCCTCGTCTGGATTTTCTTGGCAAGCTACAGGGTCTGTAAGTGCGGAACAATTTATGATTATATTCGGTCTGTTTCTTCTGGCAAATATTGAAGTTTCATCGGAATTCACAATGTCTACAATGTATTTATCCGTTGCTAAGACTTCGTCTTCCAAAGGATCCAAATATTTCTGTAATACTTTCCCGATTTTTCCATCTGCTCCACTTATCCAAATTCTATTTCTAGTCATAATATCTCCTTAAAAATTAATCTCCAATTCAACTGGACAATGGTCTGAGCCCATTATACTTTGGTGAATTTTCGCATCCACAAGATTGTCCTCCAAATCATCACTTACTATGAAATAATCAATTCTCCAGCCAGCATTTCTTTCTCTCGCTTTTGCAAAGTACGACCAATAAGAATACTCATCTGTTTTGTCTGGATAAAAATATCTGAAAGTGTCGATATATCCATCATTTAATAAAAGTGACATTTTATTTCTTTCTTCGTCAGTAAATCCTGCTGAACGTCTATTTGATTGTGGATTTTTCAAATCAATTTCATTGTGGGCTACATTCAAATCTCCGCACACAATTACAGGTTTTTTATCTCTTAAAATATTCAAATAATTGTGGAATTCATCTTCCCACACCATTCTATAATCCAAGCGTTCTAGTTTCTGTTTAGAGTTTGGAGTGTAGACATTCACCAAGAAGAAGTCCTCATATTCGCAAGTAATCACACGACCTTCAGTGTCGTGTTCATCAATTCCAATCCCGAAACTTACACCAATTGGTTCAACTCTTGTGTACACCAAAGTTCCAGAATAACCAGCCTTGTTAGCTGAATAGGAATATCTATGATAACCTTCAAATTCCATTTCGTCAGTCATTTGATTTTCTTTCATTTTGATTTCTTGTAAACAAAAAATATCCGCATTCAAATTATCAAATGCTTCCTTAAAGCCTTTTTTCATAACGGCTCTGTATCCGTTAACATTCCATGATATTAATTTCATATTCTCACCTCTTATTTGTTATTTATTATATCATATACAGTTTTAAAAACTGATATTTGTGAATGTAGATAACAATTATTTATACCCAAATAAACGAAATTTTAATAAATTTATGATTTTGTTAAGTTTTCGCAATTTGATATAATATATTAAAAAGAAAAAAGGAGATTTTTATGCAAGATTATAAAAACTTTAAATTAATAGATACAAGAGAATTGTCAGACATCAATTCTACTGCATTTCTTTTCGAACACGAAAAAACCAAAGCGAAAGTTTTGAAGCTTTCTAACGATGACGAAAACAAAGTATTTTCAATTGCATTTAAGACAATTCCCCAAGATAGTACAGGTGTCGCTCACATAATGGAGCATTCAGTTCTTAATGGATCCAAAAAATACACAACTCGTGAACCATTTATGGACTTGGTAAAGTCTTCGCTACAAACATTTTTGAACGCGATAACTTATCCAGATAAAACTTGCTATCCTGTAGCAAGTCGTAACGCCAAGGATTTCAAAAATCTTGTGGACGTTTATTTGGATGCAGTTTTCAATCCAATTGTTTACGAAAAGAAAAATATTTTCTATCAAGAAGGATGGCATTACGAAATAAAAAATGTCGATGATGATATCAAATACAATGGTGTAGTATACAACGAAATGAAGGGTTCTTACAGTTCAATTTACACGATTATTTTCGATGAATTGTTCAAATATTTGTACCCAGACACAACTTATGCACATTCATCGGGCGGTAATCCTTACAACATTCCAGATTTAAATTACGAAAAATTCTTGGAATTCCACGACAAATACTACCACCCATCAAATTCGTTTATTTATTTTTACGGAAATGGAAATATCGAAGAAGAATTGGATCATTTGTCAGAATATTTAGATGAATATGATTACAAAAAAATCGACTCAGAAATTCCTTACCAAAAACCATTTGAGAAAGCTAAAAAAGTCCAAGTCGAATACAATATATCAAAAGACGAAAAGCCTGACGGAAAAGATGTATTGGTTTACGCGACAAATGTCGGACACATCACAAATGTAAAAGATGCATTTGTTTCAACTATTTTAAGTGATGTGTTGTTCTCCAACGAATCCGCAATAATCAAGGAAAAATTGTTGCAAGAAAACATCTGTGAATCTGTAGAGAGCGTATCATCTTACGGCCAAGAAATCACAATGGGTGTTATCGCTGAGAACTCAGATGTAAAAAACACCGAAAAATTTGAATCATTAATTAAACGAGAATTAGAAAACATCGTGAAAAACGGAATCGACAAGGATGAACTTACTTCTACTCTTAACAAATTAGAATATGATTTGAAAGAGGCTGGAAGTTTCCACACAAAAGGAGTTATCTATTTCTTAAAATCTGCTTTAAGTTTCATGTACTCAGATAGCTACTACGACCAATTACAATTCTCAGAAACACTCGCAGAATGCAGAAAATTAATCGACACAGATTACTACGAAAAATTCATCGAAGAAAAATTGTTGAACAACAATTTCAAATTAATTTTATCTTTGAAAGCAACACCAGGTCTTAATTTGAAAAAAGACAACGAAGTTAAGAAAAAATTAAAACAATACAAGGAAAGCTTGTCTGATGAAGAATTGAATGAATTAGTAGATTTGAACAAAAACTTGGAACAATTCCAATCAGAAGAAGACACAAAAGAACAAAAAGACACTATTCCAACATTGGAACTTTCCGATATTGACGCAAAACTTGAAGATGTAGAAAGAATCGAAAAGAAAATCGACAATTACACATTCTTAAATCCAAATCTGTTCACATCAAACATTCACTACGCATCATTTATGTTTGATTTGTCGAAATTCTCGCAAAAAGATTACTTCTATTTGTCACTTTTGTCTGATTATATCGGACTAAGCGATACTACAAATTACGACTACAAAAAATTATACACTCAAACATATCTTGCATCAGGTGGAATATTCACGGCAATTCATTTGAACAATACAAAAAACGGTCAAGATTTAAAATCCAAATTTATGTTCAGCTTCAAAACAATAGAAAAAACAGAAGACGAATGTATTAAAATATTGGAAGAATACTTGTTTAATGTAAAATTTGAAGACAAAAATAGATTCAAAAATATACTTCAAAACCTAAAACAAGAATATAAAACGAGAATTCTTGAAGCAGGAAACCAATTCGCATTGACAAGATCCATGGCATCATTCTCAGAAAAAAGCGTATTGGAGGATGAATGTTCAGGAATTAGCTACTACGAAAAATTGTGCGACGTGTTGAATGATTTCGATGAAAAAGCAGACATCACTTTGAATAAATTAAAAGATTACTACGAAAAAATCGTAAATTCAAACGATATGATTGTAAGCATAATCAACGAACAAGAATCCGCAAATAAATTCTTCGATAAATTGCAAAAATCATTGATTTCTAAAATGAACACAGAAGAAATCGACATCAAATCTTCTCCTACAAAATTCTTCAAATTAAAAGAAGCATACAAGACTTCTTCAAATGTTAATTACGTCGTAAAATCAGCCGATTTGAAAAAATACGGGTTTGAATACAATTCCAAAATAACTGTGTTGACAAATATATTGAACACTTCATTCTTGTACAACGAAGTCAGAGCAAAAGGCGGTGCTTACGGAGTTGGAATGAGCGTAAGCTTAAATGGAATATTATATGTGTATTCCTACAGAGATCCTAACATCAAAAACACAATCGACATCTATGATCAAATCGATAAATTTGTTGAAAACATGAGCTTTGATGAAAAAGAAATGAAACAATTCATCATTGGAACTGTGAACCAATTCAACCCACCAATGACTACATTCACAAAAGGAAGTCGTTCGATTAACATGTATTTGTCTGGAAGAACGATAGAAGATTATGAAAATTATCTTGAAAATATGCTACACACAACAGTAGATGACTTGAAGCAATTTGCTGGAATAATCAAAAAAGCAATGAAAGAAAATCACTTAGTAGTTGTAGGTAACGACACAAAAATAGATGAAGATGCAAATCTTTTCGACAAAATAATCAATGTAGAATAAAATATCCACTAACCAAAGAATTTGAGGGCTGTGTAGCCCTCTTTTTTTTGATGATAATATTCAATGCTTTTTTAAAAAAATATTCAACGCTCATGCTAAGAATATTATACGGAAAAAATTGACTTGATTTCAAATCGAAAAAATCCGGCTAAAATCGTACCGCGTAAGCGAAGCGTGCTTACGATTTTAGGATTTTAAGATTTAGAAATCAACAATTTTTGTAGTCTAGATATTCGTGCATGAGCTTTAGTATGTTACATCACAGTTTTTTAATTAAACGAATTTATAACGTCAAACATAGGAATAGTGATGGAAATTACTATAAATCCAACGATTATTGCCATGAAGATTATAAGCATTGGTTCTAATATGCTTATAAATGATTTGATTGCATATTCCACTTCCCCGTCGTAGAATTCTGACAGTTTTTCGAAAATATCTCCCAATTCCCCAGTATTTTCTGCAACTTTTAGCATGGAGTTGAACACTTGCGGAGTGATTTTTCTTTTATTAAATGCTTCTTCAAGTGTAAACTCTCCAGATTCTATTTCTCTGAAAATATCGGAAAGTTCTTGTTTATAGTATTTGTTTTTCATGGATTTTTGAATTATGATGAGTCCATCAAGAATTGTCATGGAGTTTTTGTGAGTTATGCTTAAACTTCTCGCAATTTCAGATGAGATTACGATTTGTCTTTGTTTTCCAAAAATAGGATTTGTAGTTTTGAATTTGTCCAGATAATATCCAAATTTTGTTCTTCGATAAGCTATAATACCTCCTGCTGTTATTAAAAGTAAAATAATGAGTAGTAATAATCCGTTCTCGTTTATTGCATTTGATAATGAAATTAAAATTCTTGTAGACAGTGGCAGCACCATGTCAGAGCTTTCAAACAAATCCACGAATGTTGGAATGACATTTTTAAGCATAAATATCAGCATTACAATTCCCGTGACTGTCAAAATTATCGGATAAATCATCGCGTTTTGAACTTTTTTGTTGATATCGTAAGTTCTCTCATAGTATTTGCTCAAATCGTAGACTACTTTGTCGAGCCTCCCGCTTTCTTCTCCGAGTTTCATCATTGATGTAAAAAACATATCGAAGTTTTTGTCATTTGAAAAACTTTCCGACACGCTCATTCCATTATTCAAATTCTCAGATACTTTGTCCAAACTCGGTTTAAGTTGTTTGAATTCTTTTTGTTCTTTAAGTAGATTAATGATTTCGATGATTGGAATCTTAGCGTTCAGAAGAATTGAAAACTGTCTCAAAAACAAAAACAGTTTTTTCTTCGATACTTTGAGATTTATTTCTTTTTTTAAGATGCTATCTTCTTTTAATAAACTGTCAATCTTCATTGTACAACCTCATAGCTTCGTCAAATGAAGTGTTGCCAAGGGCTACTTGTATCAAAGCTTTTTTGAACAAACTGTCTATTTTATTTTCTTCACCGTACTTTTTCAAAGATTTCAAGTTCATATCTTTCTTTATCAAACTTCTCAAATCATCGTCGATTTTTAGTATTTGCATGACAGCCATTCTTCCCTCGTAACCAGAACTACATTCATCGCAATTTCCTGGCTCGTAAATTTCTGTTGGATTTAATCCGTTCGATCTGAAAACTTCCATTTGTTCAGGAGATGGGGTGATCTTTTTCTTACAATGAGGGCACAATTTTCTCACTAATCTTTGCGCGATAACAACTTTAAGAGATGCTCTTATCATATAATCTTCAATCCCCATATCCATAAGTCTGATTATGGATTGATAGCAATCGTCTGTGTGAATTGTTGAATAAACTTTGTGGCCTGTGATAGATGCTCTAATCGCAAGCTTCGCAGTTTCCAAGTCTCTAATTTCTCCGACCATTATTACAGAAGGGTCTTGTCTAAGTACAAACTTCAACGTATTATCAAATCTCAAGCCAATTTTTTCGTTGATTTGAATTTGATTGATTCCAAAAATATTGTACTCAACTGGATTTTCAATCGTGATAATATTTTTATCGATTGTATTTTCTCGTTCTAGCATTGTGTAAAGCGTTGTTGTTTTCCCGCTTCCAGTTGGCCCACAAATCAGTACCATTCCGTTTTCAAATTTCGTAAATCCTTCTATCATTTGTTGTTCACTTTCAGAAATCCCAAGATTTTGCATACCGATTTTAAAAGATTCTGGATTCAAAATTCTAATAACGCATTTTTGCCCGTGAATTGTGTTGATAATGCTAATTCTAAGATCAATCTTCGAATTTTCGTAAGTATATGTAATCCTTCCATCTTGTGGAAGTCTTTTTTCTGCAATATCAAGCTCACTCATTATTTTAATTCTAGTAATTATTTTTGAATGCATACTCTTGTCCACAGTTTTGTATTCTACCAAACTCCCATTAATTCTGAATCTAATCCTGACATTTTCTTCAAATGGTTCAATGTGAATATCGCTTGCGTTTTTCTTAATCGCATCATCAATTATAGAATTTACAAATAAAATATTATCGTTGATTTCCATTGTTATCTCCTTGTATATATCTAATTTAATTATATCATTAAAATAATTAAATCAATCAACAAATAAAAAAACACCAACTGCATTGCAGTTGATATCTTTCGTATTTACACTAATAATCTGCCACCTTGTGTGTACAAATTATAATAATATCCTTTTTGTTCCATTAATTGTTGGTGCGTTCCACGTTCGATTATTCCTTCTTCGGTCAACACCAAAATCAAATCTGCGTTTTGAACAGTTGTAAGTCTGTGGGCGATTGTAAGTGAACTTCTTCCTTTTGCCAAGTTTTCCAATGATTCTTGCACGATAAATTCGCTCTTGTTGTCAAGTGCTGATGTAGCTTCGTCTAATATCAATATCGGTGGATTTTTCAAGAAAACTCTCGCAATTGAAATTCTTTGTTTTTGACCACCTGATAGCATTACTCCACGCTCTCCAACATAAGTGTCAAATCCATTTTCCAAGTTCATTATAAAATCGTACGCTCCTGCTGCTTTTGCTGCATCGATTACTTCTTGTTCTGTCGCATCTGGTTTTCCGTACAAAATATTTTCTCTGACAGTTCCACTGAACAAATACACATCTTGTTGAACCATTCCAATGTTTGAACGAAGTGATTGAAGTTTGATTTTTCGAACGTCAATTCCTTCCACCAAGATTTCTCCGTCTTCTACATCGTAAAATCTAGGAATCAAATTGCACAACGTCGTTTTTCCTCCACCAGAAGGCCCAACCAATGCAACTTTTTGTCCAGGATTTATTGTGAATGAAATATTGTTTAACACATTTTCATTATTGTTATTGTATTTAAAACTGACATCTTTTATTTCGATTTTACCTTTGACGTTTTCCAAATCCACAGCGTCTTCGTCGTCGAAAATCTCGATATCTTGATCCATTATTTCCGTAAATCTTTCGATACCAGTCATTCCACGTTGGAATTGTTCCGTAAATTCTACAATTCTTCTCACCGTTGTAAGTAGCGTTTGCACGTATAGGATAAATGCCACAATGTCCCCACTACTCATCTTCCCTTCTACTAGGAAAAGCCCACCGAATAAAACTACGATAATGTACATTATTCCATCAAACGCTTTTGTTATCGTGTTAAATCCAGCCATAGATGCGTACGTTTCTGATTTTATATCCAAGAATTTCTTGTTACCTTTTTGGAATTTTTCGATTTCGACATCTTCATTTGCGAATGATTTTACAACTTTAACTCCTAGCAAACTGTCCTCGATGTCTGCATTCAACACTCCGATATGACGTTTTTGTTCTTTGAATCCTTTTCTCATTCTTCTGTTGTATTTGGATGCAAACACAATCATAAGTGGAATTGATAAGAACAAAATTACCGTCAACAATGCATTCAATCTAACTAAAATTACAAATGAAACTATTATTTTGATAAGTCCAATAAAATATTCTTCTGGACAGTGATGCGAAAATTCAGTTATATCGAACAAATCCGATGTGATTCTAGCCATAATTTGTCCGACTTTTGTTTCGTTAAAATACGAATCAGAAAGTTTTTGCAAATGTTGGAACACATCGTATCTCATGTCCGTTTCAATCTTTGCTCCCATTATATGACCAGTTTTTGTCATGTAGTATCCTGCTAACAAATCAATTATTTTGATGACCAAAAGCAAAGCCGCCATTCTGTAAATCATTTCTCTTGTCAAAGAATATGTTCCAAGCCCTGCGTTTGTTAGTCTTCTCAAAATCATCGGCAACACCATATCTGTCAGTGTAGTAAGAGCAGCACAGAACAAATCAAACATCAAAATGAATTTGTATTTTTTAAAATAAGGCATAACCCTTTTTATCAGATTGAGATTTCTTTTCATACTTGTATCCTTTCTTTTAAAATTAACCAATACAACAATTATAGCACATTAAATTATTTTACATAATACAAAAACCGCCAAATTCAAAATCAATCTGATTTCAAACTCGGCGGCCAATTTATTGTGTGGATAATTTCTTCATTAATATTGTAATCGCGAAAAATCCTACCAATATTAAAATGTAAATAATAATATTCAGCGTGAACAAGTTTTGCTTCACAGGTCCTGAAAAAATCGAAAAATATGAAAACAAAACAATTCCAATCGCTGATATAGCAATCAAAATGTATCTGAATTTACTGTCATGAAATCTCTTTTCTTTTCTGGAAATTATAATCGGAGTTGCAATTACAGCTGCAAACATCGTCAAATAAAGTATAACTGCAGACACTGAAATTTGTTTAAATTCCAATCCTAAAAAATTTCTAACTAGATTGGTAAAAAGTCCAACAGAAGTTATCAACAAAAAGTAATACACAAATTCTATTAATTTATTCGCTATACTCACATTAGAAAAATCTTCAATGTAGTTGTTGACCTTTCGAAGTTCCGATTTGTACAATTCTTCTGTAGGAAATGCGCCCTTTTTTTGTAACTGCATCAAATCAATATCCAAAAGTTTCTCACATTCACTTAACGTCTTAAAATACAGGTTTCTAGTCTTCAAATTTATCATAATTCTTTGTTTTATATCTGAAAAATCTTCGTCCAATTTCATTCGTTTTCACCTCTCATATATAATACCATAAAAAAACTATAAATTATTCAGTTGATATTCAAAAATTATTCACAATATTTTATCCCAAATTGTTGGTAAGTTTTTGTGGATAAATGTGGATAATGTGGATAACTTTGTGGATATCTTGAAATAAGCCAAATTTTCTCCACAAATTATCGTCAATTTTTGTGGAAAAAATTTGTATAACTTATTTGAAATGCATTTTCACTACATTTATTTAACACTCGTTTAATAAATATAATCGAACTTTCAAAATACTTACATTAAAATTCAATTCATTTTCAATGTATTACTTTTCCTAAAGTATATCGTAGCAGTGGATTATGTTATAATTATCTTAATATATAAATGAAGGAGAGTTATATGAAATATTTCGATTACGATTCATTTAAAGACTTTACATTTATTTCAAAGTTAAAAGCTTTAAAAAACTCAGACGATATTTTCTGTGTTACAACCACAGCTAATATAGAAGAAAACAAATACGATTCTAACATACACAAAGTAGGAGACAATAAAAACTTCACAAGTTCCAACAAGGACTCTTCATTTTTTGAATTGAATGATGGAGATTTATTAATTATGAGAAATTCAGAAAAAGAAGAAAATTCTGACACATCATCTTTTTACAGACTTCCTGTCGATGGTGGAGAGGCTGTAAAAGAATTTGACATAGATTTGAAAAGTGTGGAGATTCTTTTTGAATTGGAAGATTCTTTTATTGTAAAATACGAATTCGACAGACATCACGAAATGAATAAAATCACAGAAGAAGAAAAAAACGAAGATGTCGAAATACTCACAGAACTTCCCTATTTTGAAAATGCAGTTGGATTTACCGACAAAAAAAGAACTAGACTTGCAAGATATTTCCCAAGCATTGACAAAACAGATATACTGACAGACGAATTTTCGAATATCTCATCAGTCAATCTCAATGATGACAAATCAAAACTTATTTTCGTGAGAAATTCCTACGAAAACGTAATGAAAATCAAAGATGAATTAGTTGAATACGATTTGAAATCTGGAAAAGAGTCTGTGATTTTACAAGGTTTTATGATAATGTCTGCGAAATATTTCAATGACGATATTGTGATTCTCGCCACAGATGGAAAAGAACACGGACTAAACCAAGACTGTGAAATCTACAAAATTGTAGATAACAAAGCTATAAAACTAAACGAAGAACACTACTGCTTGTACAATTCCATAGGCTGCGATTTGAAATATTCTTCTGGTAGTCAAATCGAAAAAACTGACGACTTCATGTATTTTGTAATTTTGGAAGGATATGGCAGTGCGATTTTGAGAATGGATAAGAATTACAAATTCGATAAGATTTTCTCCACAAATAATTCTATCAATATGATTTCTGTAAAAAACGATGATGTTTACTATGTCTTGATAACTGAAAATCACGGACAAGAAGTTTACAAATTAAATGGAGAACAACTAACTCATTTGAATAATGACAAATATCATATAAGCAAAAAAGACAAGTTTACTTTTGAAAATGATGGTAATTCATTCACAGGCTGGGTAATTTATCCAAAAGACTACGATAAAAATAAAAAATATCCAGGCGTTTTGTCTGTTCACGGAGGACCTAAAACTGTTTTCGGAGAAGTTTTGTTTCACGAAATGGAATTACTGTCTTCTAAAGGATATTTTGTTTTCTATACAAATCCACGTGGAAGTGACGGATATGGAAATGAATTTATGGATATAAGAGGAAAATACGGAGATGTAGATTATTCAGATTTGATGAAATTCACAGATATTGTTATGGACAAATACCCTATCGACAAACTTGGCTACACCGGAGGATCTTACGGAGGATTCATGGCAAATTGGATGATGACTCACACTAACAGATTCGATTGTTTTGTAAGTCAACGTTCGATTTCAAATTGGATTTCTTTCAGTTTGATTTCAGATATTGGATATTATTTTGGAACAGATCAAAACCACACTGAAACAGTGTTAGATGATTATGATAAATTGTGGGATAAATCTCCGCTAAAATACGCAAAGAATGCACACACTCCAACTCTTTTTATTCATTCCACAAATGATTACAGATGTCCGGTGTCTGAAGGAATGCAAATGTTTCAAGCTTTGAAACTTAACAACACACAAACAAGGTTTGTGATGTTTTACGGAGAAAACCACGAACTTTCACGTTCTGGAAAACCTAAAAACAGAATCAGAAGATTAAAAGAAATCTGCGATTGGTTCGATGAATATTTGAGGTAGATGATGAAAAAACAGAAAAAAGAAAAAAAGAATTTGTTCTTCAAAAAATTACTGCAATCAATAAAAGAAGACCAAATCCCATTATTAAGCGCACAGACAACCTATCATTTTATAATGAGCTTGGTGCCATTTCTAATAGTTTTATTAAATATTGTGTTGATGGTTGCTGCTAGTAAACTTGATTTGATTTTCAAATGGATGGAAGTAATTCCCTCTGAAACGAGAAATATACTAATGACATTAATCAACACGATTATAAGTAACAGATCCTCATCTGTACTTTCCATCTCTTTGTTGGTGGCGTTGTGGTCTAGTTCTAAAGCTTTGAAATCTTTAATCAAAGCTATGAACAAAGCATTTGATGTGAGAAGCGAAAACGGATTTTTGAAAACACAACTTAAAAGCATTCTGTTCACAGTAGTACTCCTTTTATTGTTGATGGTGACATTGGTATTTATCGCATTTGGTGGTTTGATTTTAAATCTAATTGAACAATATATGAAAATACGAATACCATACTTCGCACAATTATTCAGATATTTAATCCCTATCGTATCCATGATTTTTGGATTCACATTGCTATACAAATTCGCACCTGATTTTGATTCAACGAGAAGTATCAAATGGAAATCCGCAATGCTAGGAGGAACTATCGCAACCATCGGATGGCTTTTAATTACAGTGTTGTATTCGTTCTACGTATCCAACATTTCGAATATGTCCTTGACCTACGGTCCATTGGTAGGCGTGTTCGCACTTTTTGTGTGGATTAATTTATCTTCGCAAATAATCTTGATTTCAGCAGAAATAACCGCAAACTACGACCAAGTTAAAAGAGGCGTTATATATTCAACTTAGAATAAATTACTCGTAAAGTAGAAAACCATCATGCTAAGATGAAAAAAATACGTAGCAAAACTCTCATGCACGAACATCTAGACTACAAAAATTGTTAATTTCTTAATCTCAAAATCCTAAAATCGCAAGCACGCTAACGCTTACGCGGTGCGATTTTGGACGGATTTGTTCGATTTGAAATTATATCAATTTTTTCCGTATGATGTTCTTAACATGAGAGTTTTCTACTTTTACTACTTTTTTGACTTTTACTACTCTTTCAACTTTTTTCTAATTCAATATAAAAGCCAAATACAACCTGATAAAATCTTCTACATTTCTAGGGTCAAGTCCTGTGATATCTCTAAGTTTATTCAGTCTGTACTGAACGGTATTTTTGTGTACAAACAAATCCTCCGCGCATTTTGTTATGCTTTGATTATTTGTCGCATAAATTTTTATCAAATCTTTGTAAATATTGTAATCTTCGTCGGAAATATCTTTCAATACGACTTGCTTGAATTTTTTGATTCTGTCTTTTTTGATACTTCCAAGCAAAATTCCCAAATCCAATGTGGAATAATCCACAACGCAGTCTTTTCTTTGCAAATTATCCAACCAATCCAACGCAACCATGCAATTGTCATAGTTTTTCTTAAATTGGCTAATCATTTTGAATGACCCGCTGATGCCAAAATACACCCTACTGTCTATTGCATCGTGAATTTGGTTTCTAATTTTCTCCAGTTTTTTCTTTATGATAATCTTATCTACGTTGTTTGAAAGAATTACAATTTCTCCGTAAAAAACGCTATATACGAAATTATTGGACAAATTATTCTCCAAGACTTTGTAAATTTTATCGGAGTCTTTCAACAAAAATCTATTTTCGGAATTTTTCCCGACTATAACGTATTTTTCGTCTTCACTTTCCAAATATCTGTACAATCCGTAATCGTCCAACTCATTTATCAAGCTCTCAAACAAATACTTGTTCATGTCCTTTTTCTTGAGTTTGTTCTTCTCAACGAGTTGTTCTTTGACGAGTATTTCGGTCATTTTTTTGATGATGTTTCCATATTTCATAACTTCATCTTTGTTTCCAGTGATGCCGATAACGGCGATGATTTCTCCGTCGATTGTAACTGGGATATTAATTCCCTTCTTTGCTCCAACGTATTCTTTTTCATTATCAACAAAAATTGTTTTGTTTTGCTTTACACATTCCTTAGCAGCTTCGTGATAAGTGCCAATTCTATTTGAATTTGTGGAATAAATAATATATCCTTCTTGGTCAAAAAAGTTCAAATCGTAATCAATAACATCTTTTAATTTTTCGACTATCATTTTTGCGGTGTGATCAGAAATTCTCATTTGTTCTCCATAATAATAAATTTATTTGTTCATTTAACATTATTATTACATAAAACATACATTTGTGCAATCGTTTGTTATAAAATTGAGATAGGAGGTTGTTATGAATATATTAGTATTGATAGACTCTTTTAAAGGCAGTTTGAGTTCTTTGGAAGCAGGAGAAATCATAAAAAAAGCTTGTGAAAAAAATCCTTCAAACAAAGTAATCGTAAAACCTGTTGCTGATGGTGGAGAAGGAACTATTGATTCATTAAAGGATATTAAAAACGCTAAAATAGTTGACGTTGATGTACATAATCCTTTGATGGAACATCACACAGCTAGATATTTGATAGTAGATGATAAACTTGCGATTATGGAAATGAGCGAATCCAGCGGACTTACGCTTATAAAAGATAACTTGGATCCAATGAATGCTACGACTTTCGGAGTTGGAGATATGATCATGGACGCTTTGGATAAAAATATCAGAGAATTTATCGTTGGAATCGGTGGCTCTGCAACTACAGATGGCGGCATGGGAATGCTAAGAAGTTTGGGAGCGCTATTTTTTGACAAAAATGGAACCGAAATATCAAACGGTCCAATAGGAATTATAGATTTGGAAACAATTGATTTGGATAATTTCGACGAAAGACTTAAGGAATGCACATTCCAAATAGCTTGTGATGTCGATAATCCATTATGTGGACAACGTGGATCGGCAAGAGTATTTGCACCACAAAAAGGCGCAACTCCAAAACAAGTTGAAGAGTTGGATAAACTTTTGGGCAAATATCACGAAGTTACAAAAAAAGTTATTCCTGGTGCAAATGATACGATTGAGGGAGCTGGTGCTGCTGGTGGTTTGGGATATGCCTTCAAAAATTATTTAAATGCAGAATTAAAACCAGGAATTGAAATAATTCTGGAAATGCTTGGTGCAGATGAGTTAATCAAAAATTCTGATTTGGTTATCACAGGCGAAGGCAAGATGGATTTCCAAACTTCCATGGGAAAAACTCCTGTTGGAATTGCAAAGCTCGCAAAGAAATACAACAAAAAAGTCATCGCTTTTTGCGGCGTTTGCGATAACGATGCAGTCTCTGTTAACGATAGAGGAATCGATGCTTTCTTCCCTATTCTAAATAAATGTATGCAAACAAATGAAGCTATGGATAAAAAAGTTTCAGAAGAAAACTTGTACAGAAGTGTTGACCAAATAATGAAATTAATAAATTTATGGAGGTAGTATGGACAACGTAACATTTTCAACGATTGGAGCATTGATTGGCTTAGCGTTATCAATTTTTCTAATCATCAAAAACTTCCACGCAACTTACGCACTTATCATAGGCGCTTTGGTTGGTGGACTTATCGGTGGAGGCGGACTTGTGGGAACTGTGTCTGCCATGGTAAAAGGTTCTGAATCAATGATGAGTTCAGTTCTAAGAATTATGACAAGTGGTATTTTGGCAGGCTGTTTGGTTAAAACGGGTGCTGCAGAAAAAATCGCAGACACGATTATCAAAAAATTAGGCGAACAAAAAGCTTTAATTGCTATCGCGATTTCTACGATGATTATCTGTGCTGTCGGTGTCTTCATTGACATTTCAGTTATCACTTGTGCACCTATCGCCCTTGCTGTTGGTAAGAAATCAAATCTTTCCAAATCAAGCATTTTATTGGCTATGATTGGTGGAGGAAAAGCTGGTAATGTAATCAGCCCTAACCCAAACACTATTGCAACTGCTGAAGGATTCAAACTAAATCTTACATCTTTGATGTATGTGAATATTATTCCTGCAATTTGCGCATTAATCGTAACGATTATTATTGCAATGGCTTTAGCAAAGAAAAAAACTGATGTCATAGATTCAAGTGATTTGGAATCTTCTGAAAGAACAAACTTGCCAAGTTTCTTCGCATCAATTATAGGTCCTGTTACTGTAATTGTTTTATTGGCACTTAGACCACTTGCCAAAATCACAATCGACCCGTTGATCGCACTTCCTTTGGGAGGATTTGTGTGCTTACTAGCTACAAAAGAAACTAAGAATACCAAAGAATATGTCAACTACGGTTTCTCAAAAATAATCGGAGTTTGTGCACTTTTAATCGGTACGGGAACAATAGCAGGAATTATCAAAAATTCAACACTACAAACTGATATGATTAATTTGATTACTGCATTTAATCTTCCTGCATTTATACTTGCTCCAGTAGCGGGTATTTTAATGGGAGGTGCAACAGCAAGTACAACTGCTGGAAGTACAATAGCATCTCAAACATTCGCCAAATCATTAATCGATGCAAATGTAACTGCACTAAATGCTGGTGCTATGGTTCATGCAGGTGCTACAGTTATCGACTCACTTCCTCACGGATCATTCTTCCACGCAACTGGTGGATCTGTAAAAATGTCTATCGCTGACAGATTAAAAATCATTCCTTACGAAGCAGCCGTAGGTTTGACGACTACAATCGCATCAGTATTAGTATATTTAATTACAAAATAATTCTTCTCAAAAGTAAAGGCTATGAGCACACAACTCATAGCCTTATTTTTATTTGTTGATATTATCGTTACCTTTTGGTTTTGCTAAAACAGAAATCACTATAAATACTACGCTAAATCCTAATATTATCAAAAGATTCGGCAATATTTTTGAAATTTCAGGAAATTCTTCTAAAATTTCATTGTTTTTAATATAGTAAAATCCTGGGAAAATTCTACCTATTGTAAGAGCTGTTTTCCCTAGTAATTCTTGCGGAACAAATGCCCCACACAAAAACGACGATCCAAGTGAAACGATGTTCATTACTCCTTGAACTGTGTTAGAATTTTTGATTACATTTGATATCATCACAGCCATCGACACCACAGATATCGTGAATACAAACGAATTAAGCATCATAAGATTGACGTGAGTCTTTGTAAAATCGTATTTGTACAAAACGCAGAACAATATCATGTAAATTAACCAGAACACAAGTCCTGTGACGATATGACCCAGCATCAACTCCATATTAATTCTAGTTCTTGGACATGGTGATACGTTGTTTCTCATAAGAATCGGATGTTTTTTGTAGACCAAAGCGATATTTGATACGACTAATATCACTTGTGCAAGTAGCAGATAATTTAAAAAGTTGAAGTAGAATTTAGATTTATCTTTTTTGGAATTTACACTTCCCTCTTTAATGCTAACATTAATTTTTTTGTCCAAATCCTCATTCGCGTTTTTTATAGCCTCATCTTCAGTAAATCCACTTTTTTCGTAGGAACTTACTTGGCTCAGATAAATATTTATCTTTTCTTTAATATCCATCGCGTAAGCATTATTAGGAGCGATTTTATATAAAACTTCCTTTGTTTTATCAAAATCCTCTGGAATTATTACAGCTGCGTTGATAATATCGTAGAAAAGTTTGTCGTCTACAATTGTTTCATCCATCGTTTTTATCTTGGCGTTCTTGTCCAAATAATCGTACAGAGACTTGGAAAGTTTGGTGTTCGCTTTGTCTTGCACATAAATATTTACATCAACGGGTTTGTAGGAAGTTTGTGTCGTGTTTTTTGTCGCAAAGCTCATCAATACGAAAAATATTATCGTGTACAAAAGTATAGGAGTTTTGTGTGCCCATGTGATTTTAAAATAATTTTTAAAGACTCTCATACTCTTTACCTCTCATGAAAAATAGTGACGCTACGACAAATACAACTGTAATTATCAAAAGATTTATGATATCTTTGTTAAATCGTGCCATCGAATCGTAATAATACAACGAATATACCGCGTCTGTAACGACAGCAACAGGATTTATTTTGTTGATAATGGGAAGTTTCTCTGCGATAACTACTTTTATTTCTGGAACCATCATTCCCGCTAAAAAAGACATCAGCATCGTAATAGCGATTCCCATTCCGGTTTTTGTATCTAGACTTTTTTTGTTGGATACTCCAATTAAGATTCCAAACGCAACTCCACAAAAAGATGAAATACTTGCAAGTCCTATTATCGCCCCAATTCTATCTCCGAATCCAACTCCAAGTGCGTATTTCAAATATGCGATAAACAGTACTGTTATTGCAAAATTGATAATCCAACTGACAAGAACCGATGCAGAAAGCATTACGCTTTTTTTAGTTGGAGAAACTGCGTTACGCTTCGCATTTGTAGACAAGTTCGCTTCATATTGGAAGCTAACGAAAAGTCCCCACATGTATCCGTAAATCGTCGTCATCCCTAAAAGCGTGTAGAAAAACACATTCACAGGATTCATGTTTTTTCTTGAAACGTCTTTGATGTGATCGTCTACATTTAAAATTTTTCCGATATCAGCAGTCGGATTTTTCTGCATTATCTTAGTTATCATGGATACTTTTTGTGAATATGAATTCATAATAGTTTCGACGATTGTCTCAGAAATCCCAGATTTTTTTGTGTAGATTTTATCCATCGAATCAATGTACGCTTTTACATCTTCGTTAGTATTCAATATATCTTCGTTTTTTGATTCTACAACCTTGAAATATTTCTCATCTTCCATCTCATTCATGAAGTTTTTGAAATTGTCGTCTTGCATAAGAGTTTCATTAACAGCTACATCAATGGTTTTGAATTTACTATTTTCATTGATATTTCCAAATGCTAATTTGAAGAAAATCCCCAGAACAATCGGAAACAACAACGCCCAAAAAAGCATCGCTTTTTGTCTCAAAAGTAACTTAAAAGTATTTTTAAATGAATGTAGAAACATATCAATCCCTCAAATCTTTGCCCGTTAATTCCAAGAAAACATCGTTAAGACTTGGCTTTTCGACATTTAACGAGCTGTACTGAACATTTTCTTCATCGAGAAGTTTAATCAACTTCATTAAATACCCATCTCCATGAGAAAAATTCAACTTAACATTGCCGTCCTTATTTTCAAAATTCATCAAGTGTGGAAGAGTTTTGATTTGAGATATCACATCTTCATTTAATTCTTTCGCTGTGAAGCTTATCTTCTCGTTCATTTCAATCATATTTTTGAGTTGTTCCGATGAGCCCTTTGCAATGACTTTGCCCTTGTCAATTATCACGATATTATCACATAAGAAATCAACTTCATCCATATAATGCGATGTATAAATTATCGTTGATCCATCTTCGTTTAGTTTTTTTATGCCTTCCAAAATACTATTTCTAGATTGCGGATCAACAGCAACAGTCGGCTCATCTAGGATAATTAGCTCAGGTTTATGTGCAATTCCACAAGCTATGTTAAGTCTTCTTAGTAAACCTCCCGATAATTTTTTCGGTTTAAACTTCACAAAATCATTCAGACTTACCAAATCCAACGCCCTTTTCACAAGCTTACTTCTTTCAGATTTGTCTTTTATATACAATCCGCAGAAGTAGTCGATATTTTCGTAGACAGTCAACTCATCATACACTGCGACATCTTGAAACACCACGCCAATTCTTTTTTTGATATCATAAGCATCAGCAGACATTTCCTTTCCGAAAATCTTCACACTTCCAGAATCTTTTTTCAAAAGCGACAACATGCAATTGATAGTTGTAGATTTCCCACTACCGTTTGGACCAAGTAGTCCCAGAATTTCTCCTTTTTTCACGTCCAAATCCAAATTGTCGACCGCAGTAAGTTCCTTGTATTTTTTTACAAGACCTCTGACCTCAATAAGGTTTTCCATAAAATCCTCCATAAATTTTATTTCTATCTTTATTATATAATTAATCAATCATTATTGTGTAAAAAGTTTGTAAACAAAGTGCAAAATTAATTATAAAACCACTAAATTCCTTAAATTTGCCAAAAAAGTCAGCACAAAGAAAAACTTTATGCTGAATTTTTTCGTCTATGCTAATTTCTTTTTATCTTGGATATAAGCAATTACTCCAAACACTGCCCCCATAACAATCGCTGGCAACAGCCACTCAAATCCAACAGAACTTAGAGGAAGAGTTTTGATTGCATCTGTAAAACCTTGTAAAATTTTAAAATTTTGATTCAAAACTTCCACGAAACTCACAACAAATGTCGCAAGCACTGCCCCTGTGTATATCAAATCGTATTTTATATATTTTTCGAAAATTCCTAAAAATATAAGTACCATAATTATAGGATAAACTGTCGACAGTATTGGAACTGCTGCTTTAATAAGCGCTTCAACCCCAACAAGTGAAAGCACACCAGAAATCACAACTGTTGCCAAAACAATTGGTTTGTATCCCAATTTGTCTTTTGTAATATTCGAGAAGAAATCTCCGGCAATCGCACTGAGCCCAACAGAAGTAGTCAAACATGCCAATGACACCGCAATTCCTATGGCTATTTTCCCAGCTGAACCTAAAATATTTTGAACCGTTCCAAGTAGTATGTCTACTCTTGTGTTTTGAACTGTGTAAATCTTGGATGCAGTCGCTCCAACATAAATCAATCCACCGTAAATAATCGCCAATAAAACAAATGCCACAAGTCCGACCCACTTAACTAATTTTAGTCTTTCTTCATCGTTTACATATCCCTTTCTTTTCAAATCAGAAACTACAATCCCTGTCATAAGCGCTGCTCCAAGAGCATCCATGGTTTGATATCCTTCTGCAAATCCTTTCAAAAATATCTGATTTTCGGTTGCAATATTCATAACACCAATAGGATCTACGATACACTTACCTATAATAACTAATAAAATAATTACCAATCCAGGCGTCAAATACTTACCGATTTTATCGATAACACCTGTTTCGTTGAATACGAAAATCGCCGTTAACATGAAAAATATTAACGCTGTTACCCATTCTGGAGTTCCCGGAAAAACTTTAGACACGAAAACTTCGTGAGTTGTCGCTGCAGTTCTAGGAATTGCAAAAAGAGGTCCAATGGTCAATATGGTAACGGTTCCAAGAATCTTAGCAAATTTATTCCCAACTCTTTTTCCAAGATCTTCTGCTCCTCCACCTAGCTTAGCGGTGATGATTACCCCAAGTATAGGTAGTACAGGGTCTGTCAACAAAAATCCTAGCATTGCCTTTTTGTACTCAGTTCCCGAAAGCACACCTAAATAAGGTGGAAAAATCAGGTTTCCTGCGCCAAAGAATATTGCAAATAATGCAAATCCTACGATAATGACGTCCTTAAATTTCTTATTCAAAATATCCTCCTATGTATTTCTATATCTTTATAGAAAATGATTTCATAATTAAATTTTAATTCTAAAAAGTTTTATTGTCAAATTTATTTATTCCATTATCAAGATAAAGCGTAAGATTTTTACAAATAAAATTTTGCAAAAAAAATCATAGGCCACATCAATGACCTATGATTATAATTTTATTCTACTACTTTTCCGCCCTTTTTCTTTTGTTTGTCGTTGTAAACTTTCTTAGCTATACCAATCATGATTGATAATGCAAACAATGTCAAAAGACCCAAGAAAAGTTTTTGAGCTCCACCAGTCAATGTTCCTCCAACGTATGAATAAACAATTGTTGCAGGTAATTGCCCAATTCCAGTCGCTATGAAAAATGACCAGAATCCCATGTTAGTGAGACCTGCACCATAACTTACAAAGTCGAATGAAACAAATGGTAAAAGTCTACAAATTAATATTGCATATTTTCCGTATCTTTCAAAAAATACGTCAACACTTTCCATAGCACCTTTGCTTGTTAGTCTTTCAACAGCATCTCTTCCTAAAGCTCTCGCTAAGAAAAAGCAAAGTGCAGCTCCTGCCATCGCTGATGACCAAGAAAGTATAGCTCCCTTAACCCATCCAAATATTGCAGCATTTGATAAAGTAATCAAGAATGCTGGAATAGGGGCCGCAATTGATTGAAGAACCATCAAAATAAATGATACAACTGCTGCTTGTTTTCCGTAAGATCTCAAATATGCTACAACTACATCAGTGTCTAATTTTGAAATCGTAGAGAAAGCCTCATTAGTTTTAGCTTTAACTGAAGGTACAAAGAAATACAATCCCAATAAAATTCCAATGATTGCCAAAGCGATAATCCTTTGGATTTTTCTCTTGTGTTTAAGTTCAGCTATTTCTTCTGGTGTTTTTTCTTCTCTTAAATCGCTAAGTTTAACTTCTTCTTCTCTCATAGCTTTACGTTCTTCTCTACTATAATACTTTTGATATTTCTTCTGAGTAAGAACTATATAGAGGTTGATTAAGTTAACAATTACGATAACTGCGATTGTAGGAATGAAAATATTCTTAACTGGTCCATGATACATTATAAACTCTTTTACAATGTAGATTAGACTTTGAGTTTTCCCACCTATTAGTGCAATTAAGAATATCGTCGCTTCCAAAGCAAAGAATACATATCTGTTGATATTTGTATAAGCAATTCCTAGTATCAATCCAAAAGCTGTAAAGATAAACATTACTAGCTGCTGGCTAACCATCATCTCAAAATTTACGTTGAATAACAGAAGTAGACAACATAAAACCCCGATGGCTACGCCCGTAGTTAAATAATAAAATATCGCCCTTAACTTTTTCACTTGATACCTCTATTAATCTTCTAGAGTATAAGTTACAGCTACATAAGTTCCATCTTCTGGAAGTACATCAGGGTTACCAGTAAATTTAACTTCGTTTCTCTTTTCTACAGCTCCATTAGTGTAAGTTGTATTAGAAATAATTCCTACTGGACAAGAGTCCAAGCAAGTTAAGCAACCTGTTTTTTTGTTTTTTGCTCTTTCTAAGTTTCCACCAAATCTAAAATCAATTTTCTTTCCATTGCTATCTGTGATTACTTCGTTAATGTCATAATCTTTTCCAGCGCCTTCCCAAGTTACAGTAGCACCTATTTTAGATCCTTCAACGTGAGTTTCAGCTGCATTATCTGGAGTCATATTTTCACCAGGTTTTGCACCAATTTCGATTAATGCGTTGTAGAAATCTTCTGGAGTAGCATAAGCAGTAAGAACTGATTTTGCTCCGTTACTACCGTCAGTATTTACAGAAGCATGTCTTGTGTTTTCTGTGAAGTATTTTCCGTTAACTGAAGATAATACTGTAATTTTCTTAGCTTCTTTGTCAACTTTGATTGGGTTATCCAAAGAAACACCGTTTACTTCGTCAGCTTTCTTTTCTTCTTTCTTTTCTTCTTTGTTAGAATCATCTTTCGCTTGTTCAGTTGTTTCAGTTTTGTTAGATTCTTCTTTTTTATCGTCTGCTTTTTGTGAACAGCCAGCTAATCCTACTATTGCTAGACATAAAAATCCAGCCAATAATTTTTTTCTTAAATTCATAAATAATCCCTCCATTATCAATTTGATTTGATTTTAATATGTCATATAAGTTTAATACTGTATACAAATTAAACTCAATGAAATATTTTTTAAGATTTTTAATTCATGATTTTTTTCTTGCCGGTAATATAGTCTTCTAATTTGTATATCAGAAAAATATATATCACAGCATTTCCTATCATATGGTTGATATCAAACGGAATTGATGTCATGTATCTTGCAATGAATACATTCATCCCCATGACAGTCATGCATTCCATCAACGTGATTATAAGTCCATACAAAAATCCCGACACAGACAATGCGATAGTTTTCGTTACCAATGTTTTTTTCAATTTAAATACATTGAAAATCGTATAATTAAATACAGCCAAGATGAAAAAGTCTACCACTTGGAACAAAACCCATATTCCAAATCCAAGCACAAAACTTGTGACTACCATCGTGACTGCATTTACAAATAGTGACTCTTTTAGGTTTTTTTCAATTGCAAGTATCAGTATGACATCCGACAAGATTTTTACATTCGGAATTATATTCAAATAAATTCTTGTCAGGATGCATACTGCTGATAATATTGCAATTCTAGTCAAATCACTAGTTTTCATTATTTCATTTCTTGAAATTTGAATTCTATCTTGTCGTTTTCGTTAACTTTGTAATCGCCGATTCCAACTTCTGCCATTTTATCGTTAACATAATACATCCAGTATTGTTTCTTAGCTGGATCTTGTTTTACGCCTTCTAATTCAGTCATCATACCTTTTTCAAAAACTGCTTTGTGATTTTTTTCAAGGTAAGATTGCAAGTTTTCATCTTTTTTGATTTCTGCATCTTCTTTTAAGATTTCTTTGTTGTTAACTTCATCCATTACAACGATTGAAACCTTAGTAGCTTCACTCTCAGAAGCTTTTTCTTCTGTTTTGTTTTCGTCTGTTTTTGCTTGTTCTTGTGTTTGTTCTGTTTTTTGTGGCTCTTGGGCCTTATCTTTGTCAGCGTTACAAGCTGTCAATGAGAACACAAGCATCATCAATACCAATAATTTTTTCTTCATAATCATCTCTCCTTTGGAAATTCCATCGCCTTAGCGAATATTTTTTCATAGTCCTTTGTCATTGATAATTCTATATAATTCATATCTTCAGCAAGAGTGGACATTTCTTCTTTTATTTTATCGTTCATTAAACACATGTACGCCCCTATTAAAGATGAATTACCTACATAACTTATTTTGGATTCGATTTCGTAAGGCAGAATACCTACCCCTACGATTGAAGATGGTTTCAAATGACTTCCGAATTGTCCTGCGACAATACATTCGTTCAAATCGGAAATATCCAATCCCTCTTCATCCAAAAGTTTTATAAAACCAGAAAGTATCGCTCCTTTTGCTAGCTGTACTTGTCTGATATCTGATTGTGTGATAACAAGTTCATCATTCATCATGAACTCTCTTTTATTATCCACAATTCTAACCAAATCTTTTCTAAAATCATCGACAGAGTTTGGATCGATAATCCTACCTCTCTTATTGACGATTTTATTTCTAACAATTTCGCTGATTACAGCAAGAATACCACTACCACAAATCCCTTTTGCAGGTTTGTCGCCAATCGTTTGTAATTTGACGTTTGACCCGTCAATTACAACATCTTCGATGGCTCCTTGTTCTGCTCTCATTCCACATTTTATATTCATACCTTCAAGTGCAGGACCAGCTGCACAAGAACAACAATACAATTTGTCATTAGTCTTCAAAACTATTTCGCCGTTTGTACCGATATCTATAAACAGTGTATTTTCTCTGTTTCTCATATCAGTAACATAAGCTCCTGCTACAATATCTGCTCCTATATATGCAGAAACATTTGGTAAAGTGTACAGCTTTGCGTCCAAATTCAGTCCAATATTTTCGCACATCACACTCTTTGCTTCAGTGAACACTGGTTTGTACGGGAATTTCCCCAAGCTTCTTGCATCCACTCCCAAAAGCATATGAACCATTGTAGTGTTCGCCGCAATGTCAACTTCTTTGATGTCTTTTCTGTCGATTTTTGATTCGATAATCATCTTGTCTATCAATTTATTCATAGAACTAACGATGCTGTGTTGGAGAATTTTCGCTGCATTTTCATTTTCAAACTCAAACGTAATTCTCGTAAGAACATCCAATCCGTACTTTGTTTGGGCATTGAGTGCTGAGTTTTTCGCAATGATATCTCCAGTTTTCAAATCCACTAAATTCATGCACACAGTTGTAGTCCCAATGTCCACGCAAATTCCATAACCATCTCTGAATTCTTTCTCAAATTCTGGCATATCACCTGAATCAAGCACATCAATAGAGCTGTTTTCGCTTAAAGTTTCCACGACGACATCTCCACTCATTATAACTGCACAAGAAAGCCTAACTCCGTTTTCGATTTCTTCTTTTTTAAGAAGTCTTTTTTCGGTATCAGTTATTTCGTTGACATTTCCTTCTACAACTTTTATCTTACACTTTCCGCAAGTTAACTTACCATTGCATGAGTTGTCGATGTAGATGTCGTTTTCAAGCAATGCATTCATCAAATTGTAGCTTTTGTCGTCTTCTAATTCAATTGTTCTGTTTAAATTATTAATTCTTATCTTCATAATCGTAATTCTTAGATGCTGTTATTATTGATTTCAAATTTTCAAGTGGCGATCTCATACCTATTCCACAAGCTGGAGACAGGATATTTGATCCGTTGTTTACTGATATTTTAGCTAGTTTTTGAATTTTTTCACTGTCTGAATATTCAAGCGCATAAGTCGACACATTGCCCATCAACACGTGATGCTTCAAAACTTTCTTCGCATCTTTCAAAGATACGATTGAGTCGAAGCTCAAACAATCAGAGTGAATGTCGTTGCACAAATCAAGTACAGGAGTCATTCTTCCACAAATATGAACAATTTTTGGAACGTCTTTGATTCCATCTAAAAACTTATTCAAATATTGTACAGTGAATTCTTTGAAGAATTTAGGTCCCATAATTTCACCAGTACCAGAAGGATCTGAAACTGCGATAACATCTGCTCCTGCGTCTATTTGTCTATTCGCAAATTCTATTAAATGATCTGTCACATAATCCATAAATTCGTGAACTCTTTGTGGGTCTTTTCTAAGAGCCTTGTAGTATTTTACAGAATCCATTATTGATGATGCAGTGCTAACAGGTCCTGTGATATTTCCAATAATTGGGGCGTTTTTTTCTTCGTCCTTCAAGATTTTAATAGCCTCAATCACGATATCACTTCTGGAATCTTCCTTCTTGAAATCTTTTATCTTTTCCCAATCTTTGATGTTATCGAATGCGTATTCAATAACGTGTGGTTCATAAATTTCATTTCCAAAATCGACAACAGAACCCATATCTTCAGCTTCAATCGTCATGCAGAATGGAACTCCGATATTCTCAAAAATTTTCTCGTCGTAGATAGCTTTTGCCAAATCAGCCATTTTCCTAGCATCCAAATGAGCTTCTGGAAGATAGATATCTTTCAATTCCATTAGCTCTTTGGATATCATATTCATCATTCCACCCGGACAAATCACAGGAATTCTGTCGATGAAAATATGATTTAAAGCATTCTTCAATCTATCTTTTTCGTTAATCATTTCTATCCTACTTATCTTTTCCAACTAATTTCTTAGCAGCTTCCACAGCTTCTACAGCATTTTCAGTGTAAGAATCCGCACCGATTTTATCAGCAAAAGTTTGAGATATAGGTCCTCCACCAATCATAACCTTGAATCTGTCTCTAAGACCTTGTTCTTTTAACATTTCGATAACTTTACCCATGTTGTCCATAGTAGTTGTCATTAAAGTTGACATACAAATCAAATCAGCATCGTTTTCGACTGCTGCATCGATGAAGTTTTGTAATTTAACATCACGACCCAAATCAATCATCTTAAATCCTGCAGTTTGCATCATCAATTTTACCAAGTTTTTTCCGATATCATGAGTATCTCCTTCAACAACTCCGATAACTCCAACGCCAAGTATGTCGTCTTCATTCATTTCTACATATTTTTGTAAAACGTCCAAACCAGCATACATTGCATCACTGCAAAGCAAAATATCTGTGATAAAATATTCTTCTTCATCAAATAGCTTACTTGCTTGTTGCATACCTTTAATAAGTCCGTCGAAGATACCTTGTTTAGCATCAAATCCCTTGTCTATATATTCTTGGCACACCTCAGCGATGTCTTCATCTTCCATTTCTACTACCATTTCTGCCATTTTATCTAAATATTCTTGTTGAGTTTCCATGTTACCTCCTAATTATAATCTCATTTATCTTCTTAAATTTCTTATCTGACAAATTCATACATCTATCGCCGAAAATCTTTTGATTTCCTTCAAATAAAAAGTCTACATATCTTTGTTCTTCGTCTTTTTCAATTGGTCTGAACTCTGCTTTATCCAAGCTTATCAACGCCATCGTTGATTTTGGGCATAAGTGAAAATTAAATGGCTTGTCGATATTTTGAATATCTTCCAAAAATTTCATCAAAAACTCGTCCACATATAACTGCATTTGCTTAGGACCAATAATATCAGCACCCGCCAAACTATCGGAAAAACTAATCAATTGTATTCCACTGTCAACCAATTTTTCGATATATTCAACCAAAGCTTTTCTGATTTCATCGTAAAGTTCAACGATTTTATCGTGTCTTTTCCTGAATGATCTGAAAACCACCTCAGAACTTGCCAAGTTGTCTAATATAACCAATGGACCAGCAACCTCAACGATAATTCTCTTCTCATCTTTCATTTTGTCAATTGCTTCAAACAAAGCTTTGACATGTTTTTGATTGTAATCGAAACCAATCACAATATCATCAACATTATTATATTTGTATTTACTAACTTTGCCAAGTTCTGCAACAGCACCCATGGCTTCTGATTCTAATGTAGAAGACATAGGAATACTCGCATAGTCCTTATCCTTGAAATGTTCTACCAAACAGTCTGCATCTTCAAATAATCCCGGATCAGTTATGGGTGTCGTCTCCATTATAATACAATCATAAGTTCCAACTTTAGCCATTATTCACCTCGATTATTACAAAATCATCACTATCAGATAACGAATCTGATACTTCTAATCCACTCAAAGTTTTGCTAACGAAAACTTTCTTATCTGCAATCTCTACATTTCCCTTGGCTCTCACGATACTTTTTGAATCCAAAAACTTTTCCAAATCTTCTTTTGAATTGAATTTCAAATTTTTTTGAACATTGGTCTTAAATTTGGAATCTTCGTGAGAATGTTCACCGTGGTCGTGATGATGATGTTTGCCACAGCATTTGTGACCGTGACCGTGACAACAACATTTGTGCTTGTCTTCTTTCTTGTTGTCAGCAAATTCACTCACAATATCTTCTGGATTCATCTTTCTAAAATCATCCTTGTGAATAATTGCATGATTGTTAAATTGTTCGATTGACTTCTTCACTTCGTCGATTTTTTCTTCTTCCAAGTTTTCAATGTTCGTTATGTATATAATATCAGCGTTTTTTATTTGATCATTGAAAAATTCTCCGAAATCATCATGAAAGCAAATGTAGCTGTCGCAATCGACAATTGTCACGCATTTTTGTATTTGCAAATTTTCTTCGTCTTTCAAAACTTCCAATATATCCGTTAGCTTCGCAACTCCTGTCGGCTCAATTATGATGTACTCAAATTGGTCTTTGTCGATTTTGTGAATAATTTCCTTAAAATCGCTCTTCAATCCACAGCAAATACATCCCGAATTGATTTCAATTATATCGTCGTTTTTAATCAACATTGAATCAATACTCACATCACCAAATTCATTCTCCAATACCAAAGTATTTTTGGAAAAACCCAAAATGTGATTGATAAAAGTTGTCTTGCCTGAACCTAAAAATCCCGACACTATTATTGTTTTCATATTATCACCCACTCTAATTTTATCATATTATATATTGAATATTATCTAAATAATAATTACTTATTGGATAATTAAATAAATCAACTTTCCGATTTTGATAAAGCATCTACTTTGCTATGATAAATTTTTATGATTATTTTTATCTTATATTCCTTTTTGTCAATTAAGAAATCATTATCACAAAAATATTTTTGTGTGAAATTAAAAGTTTTTAATCTACAAATCAATTTTATTAAGTTTTTATTTAATTTTAATGAATAAAAACTACAACTTATAAAATATTTCAATAAATGACTGAATTTTTCTATGATAGAATTATAATGAAATTTATAGCAACAAATTCATTAAATTATTTTTAAAATTTAAAAAAGGAGGATTTATATGTTCAAAGATGAGATGACTCCAAAGGAGAGAATGGAGGCCTTCTCAAAAGGTGAAGAAATGGACAGAATCCCAGTTGTTCCTGATATGGGTGTTACTATGAGTGACTATTTGGGATATAAAACTTGGGATTATTATTCAAATTCTGATGTAATCGCCGATACGGAAGTAGCTTTGTTCAAAAGGTTCTACCACGATTCCATCAGTGTGTCCACTACTTTAAGAGGAATGGCAGAAGCCATGGGAACTGAAATTTGGTATCCAGAAGATAGTATTTCACAATTAAAAGATCCAGTTGTGAAAAAGGTCGAAGATATCGAAAAATTAAAAATCATCAATCCATTAAAAGATGGAAAGCTACCAGTGTTAATCGAAGCACTGGAAAAAATCAGAGATCAAGTCGGAGATGTTGCATCAATCGGTGCTGCAATGACTGGACCATTCTCTGTAGCCGCAAGTGTTTTGGGTACTGAAACTTTACTTCGTTGGATGGTTAAGAAAAAGGATGCCGTTCATAAAATTATGGATATCATAACAATCAATAACGGAGAATACATTAAGGAAGTTGGTAGTAGAGGTTTTGGAATGGGATTTGCCGATCCAGTTTCAAGTACTACTTTGATTCGTGAGAAACAATTCGAAGAATTTTCACTTCCATATTTGAAGAGAAATATTGCAGATGTTAAAAAATACTGCGGTTCTTCTGCAGGTTTGCATATTTGTGGTGATTCTAAAGATTTGTGGCCACTATTAAAAGATTCTGGAATTGGTAACTTCTCACTTGATAACTGTGAAAGTTTATTGGAAGCTAAGGAAATTCTTGGTAACGACATTGTTATCACAGGAAATGTTCCTCCAGTAGATGTTATGTATTTGGGAAATACTGAAGATGTTAAAAAATCTGTAAAAGAATGTATCGACATCGGTTACGATTCCCCATGCGGATATGTGTTATCTACAGGTTGTCAAATTCCAAAAGGAACAAAATTAGAAAATATCGATGCGTTCATGGAATATGGACGTGAATTTGGAAATTATAAAAGATTAAAGGAGCTAAAAAATGAAACCAAATAAAAAAGCACTTCTTCCACTATTAGTGTTCGTGCTGTTCTATGTATTATCAGGTGTAGTTCTTGCGATGCGTGGAATTGAAATGCCATTTTATCAAATTCCTTCACCTATTTCTATAATGATTGGTGTAGTGGTAGCATTCATTATTTTTGAAGGAACTGTTAACGAAAAAGCCGACGATTTTGTAAAAGGTTGTGGCGATGAAAACATAATTATAATGTGTATTATTTACTTATTAGCTGGAGCTTTTGCTCAAGTTACTAAAGCAAGTGGAGCGGTAGATTCTGTTGTAAACTTCAGTTTGTCGATTGTTCCAGTAAACTTCCTTGTACCGGGAATTTTCTTGATATCTACATTCTTATCCATTGCAACAGGTTCATCTGTAGGATCTGTAGTAGCATTGGGACCTATCGTTTACGGTGTAGCAGTAAAAATAGGAATCAATCCTGCTCTTATGCTTGCAGCTTTGATTTGTGGAGCAATGGCAGGAGATAACTTGTCACTTATTTCCGATACAACAATAGCCGCTACAAGAACTCAAAACATTGGAATGAAACAAAAATTTGTAATGAACTCAAAATTCGGTTTCCCTGCAATTATAATTTCTACAATAATTTTCGCAATTATAGGAAGACCAGAAACGACAATTACAATGGTAAAAGAAAGCTACAACTTAGTTTATGTAATTCCTTATTTATTAGTTATCGTAACTGCTTTGATGGGAATGAACGTATTGTTGGTATTATTCTCTGGTACATTATTAGCAGGAATAATCGGAATGATTTACGGAAAATTCGACACAATCATGTTGTCTCAAAAAATTTTCGAAGGCTTCACAGGAGTATTAGACATATTCCTATTATCAATGTTCACAGGTGGACTTGCTTACATGGTTAGAAAACACGGTGGTATTGATTGGATTATAATGAAAGTTAAAAAGAAAGTTAAAGGAACAAAAAGTGCCGAAGCTGCAATCGCAACATTAGTTGGACTTACAAATGTTGCCATAGCAAACAACACAGTTTCAATCTTGATAACTGGTCAAGTTGCATCAGAAATGACAAAAGAATACGACGTAAAACCATCACGTGTTGCATCACTTTTGGATACAACAAGCTGTGTTGTACAAGGAATTATCCCTTATGGAGCTCAAATCTTAATCGCTTCTGGACTTTCTGCAGGAAAAGTAGCGCCAACAGATATAATTCCATTCTTGGTTAACCAATACGTATTATTGGCGATGATGATATTGACAATTATCACAAGATTTGGAACAAAATCTGATCCTGCTACAGAAGTTCCAGACGCTAAATAGTAAAACAAAACACCTCATATGAGGTGTTTTTTGATTGCGTAATTATTTTTTCTTTTTCGTATAATACGCACCTATTATGCAGGAAAAAGATGCAAGTGTTAGGTTAGTAATTTCTATGTTAGTTCCTGCTTTCGGTAATTGTGATTTAGGGTTGGATTTTTTTACTTCTGGTTTGTTGTGTGCGATATCACCATTATTCAAACCATCTTTTATTTCTACTGATTTTTTATCCTGTGTTGTTTTTGAATTAGATTCGGGCTTTTTATTTTGTATTAATTTCTCTGGTTTTATTGGTGATTCTTCTAAAATATCTGAAGTTTGGTGATTATTTAGAGGTTTTGTTTCAATGTTTTCTTCAGTCGGTTTTATCGTATCTATATTATTTTCTGTATTTTGTTCATTATCCTTATCTTCTTGATTTGGTTTTTTATCTGGTTTATTTTCTTCTATGTCGCTTTCCTCATCATCATTTGATCTAGTATTTTCACCATCAGTATTATTTTGTTTTATTTTATAAGAAATTTCTACATCTTTTTCTGATCCATCTGAAAATTTTATGGTTACTAATATTTTTCCTTCAGATTTAGATTTGATTTCAATTTTAGAATCTCGTGGCAAATTTACAATCGCAGATCTAAGCACTTCAGCAGATATTCCTTCCGATTCAACTTCGACTTCTTTTACTTCTGGGACAAATTTTTCTGCAAGTGATTTGTTTACGACAACTTTTATGTTGATAATTCTCGTCGCACCATTTTCGAATGTTACTTTGACTTTTCCGATGTAGTTTCCAGATTTTTGTGTGTCAATCGTACCTTTTTTTGTGATGTCTTCGACTTTTGCTTTTTCTGGCAAGCTTTTGATGTTGTCTGATAAGTCATATGATTTGCCGAATTCCACTATTTCATCGATCGCTTCTACTTCTGGTATTGGCGTGATGATTGCTGCCTGTTTTTGCACTATTATTGTAGATTTTACTTCGTCCACTGAGCCGTCAGAATACTTTACGATTATTGTCGCATCTATTGTTCCCTCTGTTTTTGTGTCTGGTTTTTCTTTAAATTCAAAAGTTGTGTTCGCTGGCAAATTTTGTAGATTATCTATTAATTTTGCTGCTTCTATCGTTTCTCCTTCTAGGATTTTGATTTCTTTTCCTGCAGGATTGTTTGTTTCTGCAAGAGATTTATTTACAAAGACTTTTACTATAACAATTCTCGCTTCGCCATTTTCAAATGTTACTTTGACTTTTCCGATGTAGTTTCCAGATTTTTGTGTGTCAATCGTACCTTTTTCTGTGATATCTTCAACTTTTGCTGTTTCCGGTAAGTTTTTGATGTTGTCTGATAAGTCGTATGATTTTCCGAAGTCCACTATTTCATCGATTGCTTCTACTTCTGGTATTGGCGTAATGATTGCTGCTTGTTTTTGTACTATTATTTTGGATTTTACTTCGTCCACTGATCCGTCAGAATATTTTACGATTATTGTCGCATCTATTGTTCCCGCTGTTTTTGTGTTTGGTTTTTCTTTGAATTCAAATTTTGTGTCATTAGGCAAATCATCTGAGTTTTCAACTAAATCTTTTGCTTCAACACTTTCTCCTTCGAGGATTTTGTTTTCTTTTCCAACTGGCTCGTTTGTTTCTGCAAGTGATTTGTTTACGACAACTTTTATGTTCACAATTCTCGTTGCAACATTTTCAAATGTTACTTTGACTTTACCGATGTAATTTCCAGATTTTTGTGTATCAATCGCACCTTTTTCTGTGATGTCTTCGACTTTTGCTTTTTCTGGCAAGCTTTTGATGTTGTCTGATAAGTCATATGATTTGCCGTAATCAACAATTTCATCAATCGCTTCAACTGTTGGTATTGGTGTGATGATGACTGCTTGTTTCTGAACGATAATGGTAGATTTTACTTCGTCAATCGAGCCATCTGAATATTTTACTATTATTGTTGTGTTAAACTTTCCAGAAGTTTTAGTGTTTGGTTTTTCTTTGTTTTCAAATTTTGTGTCATTAGGCAAATCATCTGAGTTTTCAACTAAATCTTTTGCTTCAACACTTTCTCCTTCGAGGATTTTGTTTTCTTTTCCAACTGGCTCGTTTGTTTCTGCAAGTGATTTGTTTACGACCACTTTTACTCTCACAATTCTCGTTGCTCCATTTTCAAATGTGACTTTGACTTTGCCAATATAATTTCCAGACTTTTGTATGTCAATCGAACCTTTTTCAGTGATGTCTTCGACTGCTGCTTTTTCTGGCAAGTTTTTGATGTTGTCTGATAAATCGTATGTTTTGCTGAATTCCACTATTTCATCGATCGCTTCTATTTCTGGTATCGGCGTGATGATGGCTGCTTGTTTTTGTACTATTATTTTGGATTTTACTTCGTCCACTGATCCGTCAGAATACTTTACGATTATTGTCGCATCTATTGTTCCCGCTGTTGTTGTGTCTAGTTTTTCTTTAAATTCAAATGTTGTGTTCTCTGGCAAATTTTGTAGATTATCTATTAGTTTTACTGCTTCTATAGTTTCTCCCTCTAGTATTTTGATTTCTTTTCCTTCAGGATTATTTACAAATGCTTGTGTTTTTGTTGCATTTGCAACTATTTCAACAGAATTTACTACTGCTTCTCCAGGACTTATTGTCCAACTTATTGGCTCTTTGTAGTCGTTTATGTTTTCAGGATTTATTTCCACTTCTGGATACAAAGCTTCACTCAAACTCAATCCTTTTTTCATGTCATAGACTTTTTCATTAGCTTCCTTTAATCTGACACCTTCTCCTGCAATAATTCTAACTCTGACATAACCGTCAGGAATTTGTGCGCTAGGATTTTCTTCACGATTAATAATGTCAGAAAGTGGATTGATTTTTATAGTTATGTTTACATTTTCTGTTGTATCATCCATATAAGTAACTTTTACATTCAAACTAATCGTCTTGTTTGCGTCGGATTCTTTCGTGTTGTAAGTTATTTCCCCTGTTTTTTCATTTAGTGAAACACCCTCTATTGTGCTTTCTACAAGTTCGAACTTTTCCACAATTGAGTTATCTACTTTTTCAGATTTGTTTAATACATTAATAAATTTCGGTGCGCTAACTGTTGCTTTGTCTCCTGGATTTGCAACGCTGCCTGTATAAATCGGATTAAATTTTATATTATAAGGCGCTTTTTTTACAATGATTTTAGCACTAGCTGGAAGTGTCCTTTTGTAGGATGAGTATTTTATTTCAATCTCGCTACCTTCTTTTAGGCTGAATCTGTCTGTTTTTTTGAACTTCCATTGCCCTTTACTATCGACTACAGCTTCCCCACTGTATTTTCCATCCACGTACAAATTAACTACTCCACCTGTTTCAGCTGTTCCCTGTATAAGTGAAGAAGCTTCATCTACTTCGTTAATAACCGGAATTTTTGTAGCTTTAGCTGTATAGATTTTGGATTTGTAAATTATTTCATTAGACAAATCTACGTCATCGTAATAACTGTGTGTGCGTTTTTGATTGTCATACCAATGTGGATTTGTGTAATTGTCCTTGAATTCTTCTTTAAGCTTTGGTAAGACAGGTCCTGAATTTTCTGGCGGATGCTTTTCGAAAATAAAATCTGCTTTATATTCTCTAAAAACCACATAAGTTCTGTCAAAATATGACTTCCCATCTTTTCTCAAAATATCATCTATTTGCTCTTCTTTTTTCAAAGTTACGAGTTCAAATCTAGTTCTCTTGCTATTATTACCAAATAATGGCATTTTAGGAGGAGCAGGTTTGCTTTTAAATTCTGTGACATCTTGACCGTTTGTAACAAAAAATGGAACAAAACAAACTTCCTCAGGATTTTTTATACCATTTAAGCTAGGTGGAAAAACAAAGTCCCAGTCGTCTTGTCTTCTTACATCATCAAGTTCTGCTCTGTACCAAAACCAATATTGATAGTTTTTGTCGATGGAATCCGTTTCAATTTTAATATCTCTAAATCCTGTAGTTTTTACTTTTGATTTGTGAACGAATGCAGTGATTTCCTTGTCGCCAATTTCAGCATCTGTAAGTGTAATGGATCCGTCATCGTTTGTTGCAACATCTTTTCCCAGCAGATTTTTTTGTTCTTCTTTCAAATACACTTTTCCAATTTTTTCATCCTTCAATTTGAAAGTTACCTTGTTGTAATCACTATCCAGATTAATCTTGTATCCATCTGAATCGTACATAGGATTTGAAGTATCAGTTTTTCCGTAATAAATCACATCATTTGTCCTATACTTTGCGTAGAAATTCAATTCATCATTAGAATTTTCTCCAATCACAGATGTATCTTCAAATCTATTTGCAAGATTTACAATAGTTTCCAAGTTAGAGCTGTCGACCCAACCTAAAAATGGGTGCTTTTCATCTCCACTGTTAGCCGTAAGATTTTGATAAACATTTTTACCGTCTTTATAAGTAAAATCTTTTACGTCTTTCCAAGTTGCAGATTTAAGCACCCAATAAGTCCTTGTTTTCACGCCTTCTATTTCATTGTTAGTTTCTACTTCTTCATTATTTTCATTTAATAATTTCCCATAGTGCAAAGTTCCATCATCTTCAGTGAAAGATGTTGCATTAAAATTGAGACTCACATAATCAGAAGAATCTTCTGGTTTTTCCGAAGTCACAATTGGTTTTTGTTTTGCTTTATTATTTGCTGTTTCATCAACTTTCCACACAGCATACACAGTTTTGTTCGAAGATATGTTTTGTAGAATATCTGTTTGTGCTTCAGTGGCATCCGGATTACTTGCCCATCCTGTAAATATTTTTCCAGAAAAAGATGGAATTCCAGAAAAAGTCGCATTTTCCCCAGCATTTACAGTCAATGTATTATTTTCTGTGTTGAATTTTCCACCATTAGCATCGAAAATAACTGTAAATTGTTCATTATGTACGGGAGTTTCTTGTTTTTCTTTTTTGTTTTCAGTAGAATTTGATTTTTCTTCGGAACTAACAGAAGTTACATCTACTTTTTTTGTTTCAGTTTTTTCATCAGAAATATTTGGAGTATTTTCTTCTTTTTCTTCTGAAATTTCTGATTTTTCTACAACTTCTGCTATTAGATCGCTAGGATGTGCATCAGTTTCTGCAAATGAAACGTTTCCACCAATCAAAAATGCGTATCCAATTAAACAAGACACTACCCCAATGCTAAGTTTTCTAAGAGCATATCTAGGTCTTCTGCTTGAAGATTTTGCTCTTTTTTCGACGATCACTTTTTCAAAAATCTTGTTACTCATCGTTTTTCATCTCCTTTTGAATTTTCGCTTGAATTATAACAAAATTTGTTTTGTAAAGTAGCGTTTTGTAATTTTTTTATATTTACATTGTTTATAACACACACTACTATTTCTATAGTAGCATATTGAGTTTTAAATGCAATAATTTCTCAAGAAATTTTCTTCCATAAACAAAAAACTCCGAGATAGTTCCCGGAGTAATTTTATTCTGTAAGAGCTTGCATTAATATTTTTCTAAATTTATCGATGTCAATTTCAGTGATTACTTTGCAATTGAATTCGCCATTTTCTTCTTTGATTAAATCTCTGTAGCTCATTCCTCTTGTTTCGTCGTTTTGTGTGTCGATTTTGATGTACATGTCTTCCGTTTCGAAAACTTCTGGGTTATACAATACTATTACTGAGCAAGGGTCGTGAATTCCTGCATCATTTGATGCGTAGTATTTCAAAATTCTGTGTGCAAATTTGGCTCTTTTTGTTTCGATTGTGTCTAAAAATTGAATTTGTTCATCAGGTATGCTAGCTTTTTGTGTTACGTTTAGTCCAGCCATTATGAGTTTGACGCCGCTTTCAAATACGATTTTTGCTGCTTCTGGATCGACGAAGAAATTAAATTCGCTAAGACTTGTTACATTTCCTCTTGTAATGGAGCCACCCATTATGCTGATTTGTTCGATTTTTTCCTTATCTTCTGGAAAAGTTCGAAGCAACAGCGCGATATTTGTAAGTGGGCCAACTGCGATTATGGTGATTTTTTCAGTTGAGTTTTGGATAATTTCGTGCATCATTGTAACTGAATTGTCGCTTGTAAGATCAGCTACATCTTCTGATTCTATCATTGATCTGAATCCTGCAATCCCATCATCTCCGTGAACTGTCGCAAAGAAAGGCTCTCTAACAAGTGGTACTTCTTGTCCTTTTCCCATAGGTACATTTATGTCCAAAAGTTTTGCCAAGCATTGCATATTTCTTGTTGTGTGGTCAATTGATACGTTGCCATTTACTGATGATAGCGCCAACAAATTCAAATTTTTTGCATTTTTAATTGCAAATAACGCCGCTGCATCATCAACTCCCGGATCAAAATCCAATATACAGTTAATCATTCGCACCTCCAAAATTTTTGATGTAATCTACAAAATCATCCACTGACAATAATTTTTCGTTCAAATTAATCGAATTGCAAAGTCTTTTGATAACTGGCGGTTGAATGTATGCTTTTTTAAGAATTTCATCTTCGTCGAAAACTTCCTTCTTATCAGCATCTTTGATGATTTCTTTGTTGGACATTACGACAACTCTGTCGAAATTTTCAACTACAAATTCCATATCGTGAGTTATCGTTATGATTGTTTTGTTCAAATCGTGCAAATGATCGATTACTCTTTTCAAGCAACCCATAGAATATGCATCTTGTCCTGCTGTCGGTTCATCAAATATGAAAATGTCGCAGTCATTTGCGATTGTAATTGCTATCGTTATGAATTTTCTCGTACTAAATGGCAAATCATAAGGATGGTCGTCCAAATATTCTGAAAGTTCACAGATTTCACAAGCTTGTCTGACACGTTTATCCATTTCATCTTCGTCGACTTTTAATGCTCTCAACGAAAAAGCGACTTCATCGTAAACTGTGGAGTTGAAGATTTGATCGTTTGGATTTTGGAAGACGTAGCCTACTTTTCTGGATATTTGTGCCGTGGTCATGTCTTTTGTATTTTTTCCATCTAACAAAATCTCCCCAGAATTAGGTCTCAATAGTCCGTTCATTAGTTTTGCACAAGTCGATTTGCCAGCTCCATTTTGTCCCACGATTGCAACTTTTTCTGAAGAATTTACGACCAAATTCAAATCGTTAATCGCTTTGAATCCGTTAGGATAAGTAAAGCTTACATTTTTAAATTCTAATTTGCTCATTAGTTTTCCTCCAATTCTTTCTTGCATTCATCTAAAGTTATAGGGATGTTTTTGAAAAATCCTGGCTTTTCTTCATTTAATCTGTATGCAAGTTTTGAAACTATAGGCATAGATACATTGTGCTGTTCGATTTTGTCGTTTGATAAAACTTCGTGAGTTTCACCGTTGAAGATGATTTCTCCATCGTCCATTACCACAACTCTATCGGCGTATTCTGCTATCAAATCAATCTTGTGTTCTACCAGTATTATTGTTTTATTTTGTGCTTTTAAAAGTTTCAAAATATCGAAGATTTCTTCAGTTCCTAATGGGTCAAGCTGACTTGTAGGCTCATCAAATATCAATACTTTTGGATTCATTACGATGATTGAAGCTATCGCTACTCTTTGCGATTGTCCTCCAGACAATTCATTCGGATTTTTGTCTTGCAAATATTCTATTTTAAGTAATTTAATGACATCAGTTACTCTTTGTCTGATTTCTCCTCTTGGAACTCCCAAGTTTTCAAGTCCGTAGGCTATTTCTTCGAATACAGTTTTCTTGATTCCAGAGATTTGACTGAATGGATTTTGGAATACAAATCCAACTAATTCCGCCATTTCTCCTCGTTCTATATCGTTGATGTTTTTATTGTCGATAGAAATACTTCCTGTAATTTCTCCTTGAACAAAGTCTGGAATTATCCCTCTAATGATATTGCACAAAGTAGTCTTGCCGGAACCATTTTTTCCAATAATTCCCACAAACTCTCCTTGCTTAACGTACAAATCCAAGTTTTTTATAGTTTTTTCTTCTTGAAGTTCATATTTGAACGAAACATTTTTAAGTTCTATCATTATTTAAACCTCCACACCAATACCAACACAACCAATGCAATGAAAACGTAAAAAAATATTCTATCTGCAGTTGTTTTCTTGATTTCCTTGAGACATGTTTTTTCATTTTCAGATGCAAATCCACGTGCTTCAAGTGTAATTGTCTTTTCATCGATTTCTGAAAGTGAAGATATAATCAAAGGTCCAAGTGATGGGAAGAACGCCTTAGCTCTGTTTTTGATGGAGCCTGTTGTTTCAATTCCACGCGCTTCTTGTGCTTTTATGATTTTGGAACTTTTCTTAATCATTTCTGGAATCATAGTCATTGTCGCCATTATAACGTAACTTGTAACGTGACTTATATTTTTTTGTTGAAGAGCTATCATCAAATCTTCAATGTCCGTTGTTTCGAAGAATAACAAAAACAAAGTTATAAGCGTTAGAATGAATTTTGTTTGTTCCAAACCATTTAATATTCCGTTAAGTGTCACTCTCATAAATCCTAAATTCAAATACACGTATTCTGTTGATTTGTCCAAGAATAATTGGAACAAAAACATTATTAATAATACTAATAACAAAACTATCCACAATTTTTTCACGTATTGTTTGAATTTATTATCCAATAAAGCTAATATCAAGCTTAATGGAAGTACAAAAAGGTATGCGAATTGCCATGGCAAAACCAACGAAATAATAACTGTAACTATAACCATAAAAAGTTTTGTTGTTGGGAAAATTTTAGATATCATTTTGCACCTCTCACGTATTTGTTCTTCTTTTCTTTTATGTATTGAATTCCATTAGGATATCTCAACAAATTTCTGTTAGGGATGGATTTTATAAGGAAATAAACTGCAAACGAAGTCAAAAACTTATCCAAAGTTTCTGTAAGCACAGTTGAGCCTATAACTGATTCCCATAATCCTTTTCCTGTTGCAACCAAAAACGTCGTGATTGCACTTGAACCACTCGCCCCAGTAACACCACCGAAGACCAAAACAGTAATTGGCGCAGATGTAACCATTGCAACAAGCCAAATAATAACTGCTACTACAAATGTTTTTGCTGGAGTCTTGAACATTGCCTTTTTCCCACAAACCCCTGCAACCAAACCAATCGCACCACTTACAATCATATATGGTAGTTGCGTAGGGTTAGTAACAGATGTCACGATGTTTGTGACAACACCTGTAAGAAAACCAATCCAAGGTCCACACAATACACCTGTGAACACAGTTCCTATAACATCCAAATAAACCGGTAATTTTAATGCTGCAGTTAAATTTGCACCAACAAAATTGATAGCTATACCAAGTGGAATTAGTAAAATTACCGACAAGTTATAGCTCATCTTAGATTTAGATTTCATAAATTCCTCCTATAAATTTTACGAAAAAAATTTTCGCGTTGAATAAATTTTATCATAATACGATCAATTAATAAATCATTTTTCGTTAAAAATATTAACAAAAATTTTGTGTTACTAAAATATTTAATTCAAAGTTTACAAAACTCTTAGCATACCCTTCTTGTTAGGAAATTGTTTGAAATGAAATTTTTCGTAAAATGCATCGTAAGGAGTGTTCGCCAACAAAATAATATAGCTATCCTCATCATAATTTTCGTCCAAGTATTTGTTAATCTCATTCATTAAAACTCTTCCCAAACCATTTTTCTGATACTGTGAATCCACCATCACATCAGTAACCACAAGACTAATCGCCCCATCTCCGACAACCCTTGCCATCGCAATCAACTTATCCCCATCATAAATCGATGTAATGAAAAGAGAATTTTCTATTGCAGTTTCCGCATTTTCTTTAGATTTTTTATTTCCAATACCAGATTTTTCACGCAATTCGTTGTAATCATCTGGACTAACCGCTGTATTTTTTATAACGTATTTTGTATTCATAACTCACCTCACAAATATTATCTAGTATTTTTGAAATTTTGACAAAAAAATAGATATCAGCTTTAATGCCAATATCTCTTGGTTGGTTATTTTGATATTTGTGGATTCTTTTTTACAAATTCTATTTTTAAGTCCATGCCCAAACCATCTGCTAGTCTTTTCAAAAGATTTATACTTGGGTTCCTGGTTCCATTTTCTAATTTGCTAATGTCTGATTGATCAATGCCAGTTTTTTCTGATAATTGCTTTTGTGTTAAGTTTTGAGATGTTCTTGCAGAAACTATAGCTCTTATAATATCCATATCTGGTTGAATGTTCTTATATTCATTTGCAAATTCTTTATTTTCTAATTGTTCTTTTAAATAATTATCAAAAGTCTTCATTTTTTGTCCTTTCCATAAAATCATCTCTGTATTTTTTTGCTTTTTGGATTTCAGACTTTGGCGTTTTTTGAGTTTTCTTTACAAAACCATTAGTTAATATAACTTTTTTATCAAAATAAAAAAAATACAATACTCTTGTAATATCTCTGCCTTGCTTTGCCCTGAGTTCAAATATACCATCTTCTAAGTGTCTGCTATATGGTTGTCTTAAATCATTACCAAATTCTTGCAATATTTGAATCAATCCAACTACTTTTGCTTTCATTTTAATAGGTAAGTTATCCAAAAAATTTTCTACTGGTATTTCGCCATTTTCTTTTTCATATAATATTACTTCAAAATCATTCATGTTTTCCTCTGATTATATTTTATGTTATATATCCCATATTGTCAATTGAAATTTCTCACAAAAATAAGCGCTATAATAGCGCCCATTTTATAATTTCATCGACAAGGAAACCAATCCTCTTTCTTTGTCTATTCCAATTATTTTTACTTTTACAGTGTCACTTACTTCGCACACTTCTCTTGGGTTTTTGATGTAAGAATTGCTCATCTTAGAAATATGGCAAAGTCCGTCTTCTTTTATTCCGATGTCTATGAACGCTCCGAAGTCCACGACATTTCTTACAGTTCCTGTGACTATCATTCCTTCTTCCAAATCGTCGATTGACAATACATCTTGTCTTAGAACTGGTTTTGGCATTTCATCACGTGGATCTCTTCCTGGTTTTTTGAGTTCTTCAATTATATCACGCAAAGTAGGTTCTCCTACTTCTAGTTCTTCGGATAGTTTTTTCACATCTATATCGTTCAAATCGTATTTCATAATTTGTTTTGCGATTTCGTAACTTTCTGGGTGAACCTCTGTGTTATCTAATATTTCTTCGCTTTCAGGAATTCTCAAAAATCCTGCACATTGTACGAATGCTTTTGGTCCAATTCCTTTTACTTTCAAGATTTCTTGACGATTAGTGAATGGTCCGTTTTCTATTTTGTAATCCACGATGTTTTTCGCTGTTGTTTTCGTAATTCCAGATACGTAATTCAAAAGCGCAGAGCTTGCTGTGTTGATGTTGACACCAACTGTGTTAACGCAATCTTCCACTACTTCTTCGAGTGATGATTTTAACTTCTTTTGGTTGACATCGTGTTGATATTGTCCAACTCCGATTGATTGTGGAGAGATTTTGACCAATTCTGCCAATGGGTCTTGGATACGACGTGCGATTGAGATTGCTCCTCTGATGGTTACATCTAAATCTGGGAATTCTTCAATCGCAAGCTTGGATGCAGAATAAATACTTGCTCCCGCTTCATTTACGATTGCATAGAAGATTTCTTCATCAATTTGCGCTAACAAATCAGATACGTATTTTTCTGTTTCACGAGAAGCTGTTCCATTACCGATTGCGATTAGTTTGACGTTGTATTTGTCGATAAATTCCTTCAAAGTTTCGTCTGCTCTTTGGATTTGTTTTCTTGCATCAGTTACATAAATTACAGCACTATCCAAGAAATCTCCGTATTCAGAAATTACAGCAACTTTGCAACCAGTTCTAAATCCCGGGTCAAGTCCAATAATCGCTGTTTCTTTGATTGGTGGTTGCATCAAATATGGTTTCAAATTGCTTTTGAATACGCCGATTGATTCGTCGTCTGCCATTTCTTTCATTCCTTGACGCACTTCTGTTTCGATTGATGGAACGATTAATCTCTTGTAACTGTCTTTGACAGCTTTTTCGATCAAATCATAAGTTTCAAAATCATTTGTTCTTGCGATTTTTCTCATAATTTTGAAAATATTGTAATCGTCATTTAAAATGAATGAAACTTTCAAGAATCCTTCTTTTTCTCCTCTAAATACCGCAAGAACTCTGTGTGCTTTGACATCTTTTACTTTTTCTGAATAATCGTAGTACATCTTGTATGTGCCGGATTCGTCTTCGTTTTTTTCTTCAGTTTTCATAACCCCATCTGTTATGAACGAATTACGAACTATATCTCTGAATACTTTTTGTTCAGATACGAATTCTGCTATGATGTCCAAACTTTTACTAATAGCATCATCAACTGTTTTGATTCCTTCTCCGTTGACAAATTCTGAGGCTTTTTTCTCAATCTCAGATAAAGAGTGAGTTTTCTCCATTATCATATCTGCTACTGGTTGTAGTCCCAATTCTACAGCGATTGACCCACGAGTTCTTTTCTTTGGCTTAAATGGAAGATAAATATCTTCTAATTCTGTCAAAATAGTCGCATCATCGATTTGTTTTTTCAAATCTTCAGTGAGTTTTCCTTGCTCATCGATAAGACGTGTGATGTCGTCTTTTCTTTCTTGCAAGTTTCTCAAATATGTAAGCCTATCGTTTAATTGTCTCAACGTTTCGTCAGTCAAATTCCCAGTGATTTCTTTTCTGTATCTGGCGATAAATGGAATTGTATTTCCCTCATCTAATAATTCAACTGTCTTAACAACGTTATCATATTTTATGTCTAATTCTTCTGATAATTTTTGTAGTATATTCATTCTCTTCCTTCTCTTTTAATAAACTATAATCTATATTTTAACATTATTTTATTTATTTTTCCAGATTAAAGCATTTTGAGGTAAAATTTTAAAAACCACCAAGCGTACACTTGATGGTTGGTTAATTATTTTTTAAATAACTTAGCGTTTTTTTCTTTTTCTAATTGTTCCAAGAAAATCTCTTTTTGAATCAAGTGAGTTTTTCTGATGGATCCTGCAATGTCTGCTACTAACATAAAAATCGTCGAAGCCGACACGTAATAAAAGTCGATAAATGAGTATTCGATAAATCCTCTTGATGGAGGTGTCATTTGTCCGATGAAAAGCATCATAAATATCGCTACGAATACAATTGTGAAATTGAATTTAAAAATAAATCCATGAAAATATCCAAGGACTACTGCGATAGCCAAGAATATCATCAAGCAATGGTCAATCAAAAATCCATGCGCATGAGACAATGTGTATCTGATGATTATCATGAACAATATGTAAATCAACGAGTAAATAATAAGTTTTGTGTTTTTTGACATTTCAAATCTCCTTTTGTTAAAACATTTTCCGTAATTGTGATTTGCTTGAATTTTTTGTAAAGTTTGTAATAAAATTTACAAAATAAAACATTTCAATATTATTTTAGCACAATTTATAATTTTATTCTACAAATTATTAAAAGGTTATCCTAATTTACAACCTTGAAAAATTGTAAAATTTATATTAAAATTAACTAATAACTAGGAGGCTATTATGAAACCGTATATTGTGGGAGTCGCAGGTGGAAGTGCTTCAGGTAAGACTGAAATCGTGAAGACTTTGAAAAAACATTTTGAAGATAAAATAGAAATTATTGAACACGATAATTATTACTTTGCTCATGACAATTTGACTATGGATGAACGTGCTAGTTTGAATTACGATCATCCCCAAGCTTTTGAAACAGATTTATTGATTGAGCATGTTAAAAAAATTATAAATAATGAAGAAATCGACATTCCAACTTACGATTTTACAATTCACACTAGAAGCTCTGATACTTTGAAGAAAAGTCCAAAGCCAATTGTGATTGTAGAGGGAATTTTGGTTTTGGAGAATGAAGAACTTCGTAATTTAATGGATATGAAAGTCTTCGTAGACTGCGATGGAGATGTCAGACTCAAAAGAAGAATTACAAGAGATGTCGTGGAACGTGACAGAACTATTGAATCGATTTTGACTCAATATATGGAAACTGTAAAGCCAATGCATGAGCTTTTTGTGGAACCTAGTAAGAAATTTGCCGATTTGATTGTGCCAAAGGGTGGCAAGAACAAGGTTGCTATCGATGTGCTTATCAATCATTTGGCTACGAAACTATAAAAAAACATTTTGCTATTGACTAAAATTAGTTTCTAGTATAAAATTTTAATAACTCAATAGAAAATTATGATTGTGACCAGTACCGATTATTCGGGAATTACAACACATGAGTTTTCAAGGTAGTTTCATACTTTGCATGGAACATAAGCTTTTGATAAGAAAGGTGGTACCGCGTAAATTCGCCCTTTCGTGTCAAGAGTTTTTTTATTTTATAGGAGGATTTTATGATTAATTACGAATTTGAACATGAAAATGTGTATGACGAATTGGTAGCGCGTGGATATTTTGAACAAGCTACATACGAAGATGAATTGAGAGATTTACTCGGAAAAGAAAGAGTTCCATTTTACATTGGATTTGATGCGACTGCAGATAGTTTGACTATTGGCCATTTTATTCAATTGATGGTTATGATGAGAATGCAAGCTCACGGTCACATCCCTATTTGCCTTTTAGGCGGCGGAACTACAATGATTGGGGATCCTTCTGGTCGTAACGATATGAGAAGTATTATGACTAAGGAAGTTATCGACGAAAATGCTAGAAGATTTTATTCTCAAATGACAAGATTCATCGATTTTGGTGAAGACAAGGCTTACATTGAAAACAACAAGAATTGGTTGTTGAATTTGAATTTCTTGGATTTCATGAGAGAAATTGGCGTTCATTTTTCTGTAAATCAAATGTTGACTTTGGATAGTTACAAAAACAGAATGAAAAAAGGTCTAACATTTTTTGAATTTAGTTATATGTTGATGCAATCATACGATTATTTGGTATTGTACAGAAAATACGGTTGTAAATTACAAATGGGTGGTTCTGATCAATGGTCTAATATTTTGGGCGGATACGATTTGGTTAGAAAATTAGAAAACGACAAAGTTTACGCTATGACTTTCAAACTTTTAACTACTGCTGATGGAGTTAAAATGGGTAAATCACAAAAAGGTGCTGTGTGGTTGGACGAAAACAAAACAACTCCTTACGATTTATTCCAATACATGAGAAATGTAGACGACAGAGATGTGGAAAAATTCTTGTTGATGTTGACATTCTTGCCAACTGAAGAATGTAAGAGACTTGGTAGCTTAGAGGGAAGTGACATCAATAAAGCTAAGGAAGTGTTGGCATTTGAAGTGTGCAAATTAGTTCACGGAGAAGAAAAAGCAGATGAAGCTCGTCAAACAGCAAATGCATTGTTCAATTCAAATGCTGTTGACGAAAATATGCCAACAACTGAAATGAAGGCTTTGGATTTTGAAAATGGAATTGGTTTGTTGAATTTGTTGACAATGACAGGACTTACTCAATCAAACAGTGAAGCGCGTAGACTTGTAACTCAAAACGGAATTTCTGTTAATGACAATAAGGAAGCTGATCCAAAAAGAATTGTAACAATTCACGATTTTAACGACGATGAACTTATTATAAAAAAAGGTAAAAAAGTATATCACAGAGTAAAATTGGTATAATATTTTAAAAATAAACCCTGGCGATTTTGAATTGATTTTCAAAGATTGTTGTGGTTTTTGTGTTATAATTAAATAAATTTAAAAATATTTGTGGAGGTGCAAATGAAAAAATTATTCAAATTTTTAACTAGTAGAATAATGCTTTTGGCAATTGTATTTATTATTCAAATTTCGCTATTAGTTTATTTGATTTTAAGTTTTCAAAGAAATTTTGTGTATGTCTACACATTAAACATTATAATATCCTTCGCTTTTACTATAATGGTGGTCAACACCGATGTAAACCCGAGTTTCAAACTGGGATGGCTCATCCCTATATGGATATTCCCGTTGTTTGGAGCGGTGTTCTATTTGTTTTTCAGAAGAAACAGATTCGTTCGTGCACAACAAAGACGAATGGATACGATTAGTTCATCGTTTAATAACCATATTTTGTCAAATGGTAATGTAATTGACGAATTGGAGGGTGACTCCAAGTCAATCGCAACTTACATAAACACAACAGCTCACGCTCCTGTATTTTCTAAAACAAGTTCGAAATATTTAAAAAACGGTGAGATTTTCTTTGAATATTTGATGGAAGATTTAAAAAACGCAAAGGATTATATTTTCTTGGAGTTTTTTATAATCGAAGAAGGATACATGTTCAATAATATTTTGGAAGTTTTGGAACAAAAAGTAAAAGAAGGAGTCGACGTCAGGATTTTGTACGACGATTTCGGATGCATCACCAAACTTTCTCGTAGATATTACAAAAAACTAGAAGAAAAAGGCATCAAGGTTCAAGTTTTCAATAAAATCAGAGTTCTACCTATGCCTCGTCACAATAATAGAGACCACAGAAAAATCGTCGTTATCGACGGAAAAATAGCATACACTGGCGGGTTTAATTTGGCAGATGAATACATGAACAAAATCCAAAAATTCGGATATTGGAAGGACACAGGAATCAGAGTTACAGGTGATGGTGTGTGGTCATTTACGATAATGTTTTTGTCAATTTGGGAATTGTACGATGACAATGAGCTTGACTACAAATATTATTTCGAAAAAACTGTCCCAGATGTTTCTGAAAACGAAGGTTATTGCCAACCTTATACGGATTCTCCATTAGACGATGTTCCTGTTGGAAAGGGTGCGTACATGCAATTGGTGTCTCGTTCCAGAAAATATTTCTACATTACAACTCCGTATTTGATTCCATCAGATGACATGATCGATTCCCTAAGAGATGCGGCGTTAAGCGGTGTCGATGTTAGAATCATGACCCCTGGAATTCCCGACAAAAAATTGGTGTATATGGTTACAAGAACATACTACAAAACTCTTTTAGAAGCGGGCGTTAGAATTTTCGAATATTCGCCAGGATTTTTGCACGCAAAAAGTTGTGTTACAGATGACCAACGTTGCGTAATCGGCTCAATCAATCTCGATTTTAGATCATTGTATCTGCATTTTGAAAACGGAGCGATGTACTACGATTCACACATTATTTCCGATTTAAAGGAAGATTTCTTGGAAATGCAATCACAATCACAAGAAATATTTTCAAGACAATTGGAAAACCAAAACCTATCAAGAAAAATACTATCCGTAATTCTGAAAGTATTTTCGCCAATGATATGATGAAAAGAAATAATTTGATCGATACATTAAGGGGATTTGCGATTGTAAACATGGTAATTTACCATTTGCTGTTCGATTTGGTCTACATGGAAAATTTCAAAATTGAATGGTTTGAAAATACTCCAGGCATGATTTGGGAGAGATTCATCTGCATAAGCTTCATTTTGATATCGGGCTATTGCTTCAATTTATCTCACAATTACAAAAAACACACCATCACGCTTTTTATCGTGGCTATGATTTTGAGCGTTACGACGTATTTCTTCGCAAATGAATTTTTCATAGTTTTTGGAATAATTCATCTGTTGTGCTTGGCATCATTGTTCACGATTTTTGTCGACAAATTAACCCTTAACAAAAAAATATTATGTGTCCTATCGTTTGTAATGTTCATTCTAACTTACAAAATAAGCGCTCATCCAATGGATATAAGTACCAATCTGTTTAGTTTCGTGGGATTCTACAACGATAAGTTTTACAGCGGCGACTATTTCCCATTACTACCTTGGTATTTTATGTATCTATTTGGATATTGCGCAGGAGACTTTTTAGATATAAAATTAAATGTAAGAGAGAATGTATTATCAAAAATGGGCAAAAAAAGTTTGATGATTTATTTAATTCACCAGCCTATCATAATGATAATTGTACAAATCGTAAAATTTTTAGGAGGAATTTAATGAATAAATTCAAAAAATCAATCGTTATGTATCACGATAATTCAGGACAACAAGATATATTTGAAGTATTAGGCAAATGTAGTCCTAATATATTAAAATTATCAAATGAAACAGTGTTTTTCCAAAGTGAAGAACAAGGTGATTTCTACAAAAAATGTGAAGAATTAAAAGATTTTGATTTGGTAATCGTAGTTGGAGGCGACGGAACAATAAACGAAGTCATCAACGGATTATATGATTACGATATGAATCCTGTAATAGGAATTATTCCTGGAGGATCATTCAATGATTTTTCAAAAACTGTTAACATAGGAGCAAATCCAGTAGAAGCAAGTGAAAATTTGTTAGATGCCGAAGTCAAAGAATACGACTGTATATTAAATGACGACAAAATCGCTCTGAATTTCTGGACAGTGGGAATGGCATCAGAAAACGCGCAAAAAATGCAAGATGCCGACAAATCAACTTTCGGTGTCTTGACATATATCCCAAAAATTTTTGAAACATTAACACAAGACAATTCATTTGATTATGAAATGGAACTCGACGGCGAAACAGTAAAAGGAAATGCCGTTATGGTATTTGTCGCTAATGGATTATACTCAGGAGGAGTTGAAGTTCCAATCTCAGACATTAGCCCAAGCGATGGAGTGTTGAATGTGTTTATAGTTGAACAATCAAACATCGGAGCATTCAAAGCAATGTTCGGACAATCAAACAGCTTTGATTTTAACGAAGAAAACGAAGGCGTTCAAACATTCAAAGCAAAAGAAATAAAGTTCATCTCCCCTGAAGGATTAATCGCGGATACAGATGGCGAATTGTACCAAAAAACACCATCAAACATCAAAGTCGTAGAAAAAAGATTCAAATTCTTATCAAAACCATTAGAACAATAAATTATAGAAGAAAAGCTAACTCAAACGAGTTAGCTTTTTTTAGGTTAAAATTTTAATATAAAAAAGAGACCATCTGAGTGGTCTCCAGTTTAATCTAAGGTTAAAACAATATTAAGGGAGGAGATTGTTTCTTGAGATTAAACTTACTTTGTTTATACTTATATAATAGACTATGAATGTGTACTAATTATGTTCAAATTAGTAGAGATTATGTTTTTTGTTTTTTAGTGAAAACGCAGCACATTATTTTTATGTGCTGCGTTTAGTTTATTTAATCAATTCTTTTACAACTGATTCACTTATTGAGTTTTCTCCACCAAATACATTAACTTTTTCAAATTTTGCTTCTTCAAAAGCTTGTTTTGTAGCTTCTGGAATTTCATTTGCTTCTGCTAATAATATTGGGCAATCAATGGAGCCTATTACTAAGCTGTCTGCTGGAACTGTTCCGTTTGCGATATTAACTTCTTTTCTGTCTTTGAAGCCATATTCGTAAATCTTCTTTGCTGTTTCGTAACGGTTTGCTCCTGCTATTCTTGTAGGGTTTGGTAGTTTGTTTTCTACTTCTTTAGAGATTGTCTTTTCTCCACCTACAATTATTACTTCTTCAATTTGTTTCAATACTTCTTTTGCTTCTTCTGGTATTCTATCTTGTTGTACAAGTAGTATTGGCATGTTGTTTTTGTTAGCTAGTGGCGCTACTGTTAATGCGTCTGCGAATACTTCTCCGCTTGCTATTACAGCTTTTTTAGTTCCTGTAAGCTTGATTACTTCTTGTGCAATCTTTGCACTTGTTTCATAACGATTAGCTCCTGCTATTGTTCTAACGTTGTATTGTGATAGGCCGATCTTTGTTTTATCTATTGATTTTTCTCCACCTATTACGATTACATTTTTAGCACCTAATCTGTTGATTTCTTGTGCTACTACTGAATCTAATTGATCTTTTTGTACAAGTAGGATTGGTGCTTTTAATGCTTTTGATAATGCGGATGCTGATAAGCTGTCTGCGAATTGTTCGTAGTTTGCTACGATTACTGTGTCAGCAGATTCGTAGTATTTCTTGGATACTTCTACTGATGTTTGAATTCTGTCAGCTCCTGCAACTCTTGTTGTAGTTTTTTGTTGTTCAGCTGGTGTGCTTGGTGTTGGTGTTACTGTACCAGGTTGATTTGGTGTTTTCCCTGGGTTATCACCTGGTTTTGTTGGATTTTCCTTTTCAAAATCTTTGCAAGCATCTTTTATTGCATTGAAAATTCCTTCCCTATGGTATTTTGCTCTATCATCAACTTTTCTGATTTTTCCAAGACTATCTACATTTGATTTCAAAACATCTGAATAATTTAGCCCTTCATAATCATCCAAAGTCTCCAAAGCCAACATATGATAACCTTCATTATCTTCATCAACATTCAAAATCTCATTGCCGTATTCGTCTTTTTGTCCTTTTCCAATAGTGTAAGACATGTCTAACACATACAAGATTTTGCCGTTTTTGTCAAAATACACATTCATTCCAATATGATAGGATGGAATCGGAAGTGGCGTTTTAAGTTCAAAATGACCTTGTTTCATAATTGAATTTTCCATGTTTCCTTTGTTTTCAACAATATTAATAAGATTTTGTAATTCTTTTGTTAAACGAGTTAATTTATTATCCACAACGGCGGAATTATTATAAGATTTTTTTGCGTATTCAAGTTTATCTTTCAAAATCCCAGAATTTTGTGGATGATTTTTAATCGTTAATTCTCCTTTTTTAATTAATGAGTCTAACTTATATCGACTTACAAAAAATTGAGTATCATGGATGTATTTTAACTTCGCACCCTCAGATAATTTGTCTTTTCTTAAAAGCTTTTCACCTTCAGCCTTCATATCTTCAAATTGCTTTTGAGTATCATCTCTGAGTTCTGTTAAATCTAACTTATTTAATTCATCCAAAACTTTTTTCAAATCATCTTTATTATTCGTAGTCTCTTCAGGATTAACAACAAAATTATTTCCATCAGCTAACGTTTTTCCTTTAATTCTAACTAAAACTTTTTTGTAGTTATCTTCAACTTTGTTATCGTCAAACGCATTAAATCTTATTTCTTTGATTTTATTTGAAAAAACAACCTCTTTTAAATTATTGTATCTGAACGCTTCTTCTCTTACACTTTCTAAATTTTCTGGCAATGTAACCTTTGTAATGCTATTCTTGTAAAAAGTTTGAACAGATATTTCTTTTAATTTTGTTAATAAGCTCAAATCCAACTCAGATATTTTGTTATTACAAAAAGCCATTTCTCCTATTTTTTCAACTTTATCGCCCATAAACATTACATTTTGTGCATCGTTATTTCTAAAAGCTGAAATCCCAATTTCCCTAACATTTGGATAAATCACTATTGCAAATAATTTATTAATATGAAACGCACTACTTCCAATTATTTCAGTATTTTCGCCTAATTCAAGCATTTCTATCTTGTTATTCATGAATGCTCCATCTCCAATTATTTTTAGAGCCTCAGGTGCTTCAAATTCTGTCAAATAATTAGACTGGAATGCAAATTTCCCGATTTTTTTCACAGTTTTCGGAAGTTTAATGCTTTGTAAATCGTACTTATTCAAACTACTATTTTCAAAATCCACATTTCGAAAAGCATCATCTCCAATTTCATCAACAACATATTTCCCATTCTTTTCAGGAATTACAAGATTTTTGTTTTCACGAACTTTTAATTTTCCGATACCAGAAAATCCTAGAACTTTACCCTTATCAAATACAAAATCTTTTTCATCCCATTTTGAACTATCCACATCTACTGAAGTCGTCTTATCTTCTTCTGTCGGATTAACAATGGAAGAAGAATCTTTGTTGTCAACATTACCTTTTGACAAAAGCACAACTTTCAATGCATAATTTTCATCACCAAGATTTCCATTAAACGCACCAATCTCAATTTTTTTCACACTATTTGGAAGCTTCACTTGCTTAATTTTATTATCTTGAAAAGCTTGTTCTTTTATAGTTTCTAATTTTTCACAATTAAATTCTATATCTGTAATTTGATTAGATTTAAATGCTCTTTCTCCTAAATTTGTTAAATTTTTAGGTAAAATAAGTTTGCCTTCTATTTGATTATCAAAAAATACTTGATCTCCCAAAAATTTCAAATTATCTGGTAATTTTATAGTTTTTAAACTTAGATGTGCAAATGCATAATCACTAATTTTAGTGATAGTTTTCGGCAAATTAACGCTTTTAATATTACTATTTTCTTCAAAAGCATCTTGTCCAATATAAGTATATCCTTCAGGAATCTCTACAGATTCTATGTCTAATTGATGGAAATCCTCTCCTAGCTTTTTAATTTCGTTTCCATCAACATCTAAGTTGTTAACCTCTCCATTTTCGCCTTCTCTTTGAGTATACTCATCTATCGTACTACTCTTATTGTAGACAAAAGCAAAACTTGCTATTTTTTTCAAATCCACATTTTCTTTGCTTTTTGTTGGTAGCACAACATTTCGATTTCTTTTTAGTTTTTGCACACCGCTTTTCGAAAAACCGTATACAGTATCTCCCACAATCTCAAAATCCTCCGCTGTATATTTGTCATCCGCTGCTTTGGAATTAATATTTAATCCAAAAATCAAAGCAAATACAAAAACTAAAGAAAAAATAATCTTTTTTTTGTTCATACGAACCTCCTTTTAAATTAATAATGATATTCTTTATCATCTAACGAACTTTTTTTATTTTACTATAATCTCAATTTCTTTTCAATGATATTTGTTATCAAATTAATTTTAAAAAAAGTTTCGTGCTTATCAATATCTTCAAACACATAATATTGAGCTAGCTAAAATTTTATACGTTACTTTTAGCAATCTTATATACACAAAAACAGCTCTTAATAAATTAAAAGCTGCATTCAGTAAATTTTATATTCTATTGTAAATTTGCAATCTCCATTAACTCATTCTCGATTTCAAGCATTATATGATCCCAAGAATGTTTTAATACTAATTCGTGAATTTTTTCTGGTATTGGTTCTTTGTTTTGTACTCTGATTATTTGTTTTTCAATTCCTTTTGCTAATCTATCGACGAATGGTTCGATTTCTGAATCATAAGGTTCATCGATTGATTTGAGTCGTGGCATTTCGACAAATTCGATGGCTGTACTGTTGTTTATTTCGTCGCCTAATGTTTCTATGAGTCCTTCTATTTCTGTGACTACGACTCTCATTCCACAACCCAATGCTTCGATTGCGATAAGTCCCAATCCTTCATAATAGCTTGGCAGAATGTAGATGTCTGATTCTCTCATTTTGTTAGAGAGTTTTTTCTGACAAGATGTGTTGTGCAAATCGAAGTGAAGTGAGTTTCCTGTGTTATCCCACAACTCAACTTTTGTTTCTGTATCTACATCTCCAACTAATGTAAGTTCCAAATTATCGTATTTTTCTTCTAGTTTTTTGAAGGCTTTGCAAAGTTCGTAAACTCCTTTTGCGTGTGATAATTTACCTGCAAACAATAATTTGATTCTGTCGTTTTGTGGATCTTCTTTTCTTCTGTAGAATATGTCGCTGTTATAGCCTCCACCCGTTACAACGATTTTTTCTTTGTCGATTCCAAATATATCGGAGATTGGTTCTACGTCTTTTTTGCTTAGTGCTAGCACTTTTTGTGCGCGGTTTAGATTATCCACACAAGTCATAAACAATTCTGGGTTGAGATTTGTCTGTCTGATATCTGTTCCATGATTTAGTAATAAAACAGGAGTTTCATCGAAAATATCTAACACGAGACTGCTTAGCATCCAACAATGATGAGATACGACTACGTCTGGTTGAAATTCTTGTTTTGCTTTTTTCAATTGTTTTGTGAATTCATTTGTCCAATCTTCAATCATATCGTGTGTCATATCGCTGTATTTTGTGGAGTCGTATGGCATTTCATCGCTCATTCCAACTATTGGGAATTTCAACTTTTCGCTTTTAAATTCCACTGGATATTTTTTGATTGTTTCATCCAAATTTAATTGAATATCATCTTGTATTCCAAATATAGCAGCATTTTCATGATTTTGTTGCATAAATTGAATTACATTTGTAAAATAAACGCCGCTTCCTGTTTGTTTCGGAAGTTGTGCGATTACGTGTAATATTTTCATGTTATCATCCTTTTTATTATTATTCTTACTTCTATATTATCATAATAAGATTTTAATTGCTTCAGTTATTTATTGAATTTTTTTATAAATCATTGATTATGTTTGTTTTTTAATGTATAATAACTTGTATTATTTTGATAAGGAGGCGATTATTATAGAAACTTTAAACGAACAACGATCAAATCTTCTCGGCAATGAATCTATTCCGAAATTAATCTGGAAGTTTTCAGTTCCAGCGACTGTAGGAATGTTGGTTCAAGCTTTGTATAATGTTGTAGATAGAATTTTCCTAGGTGCCGGTGTAAATCAAATGTCAATTGGTGGCGTTTATTTGATGTTCCCGATTTTTTTATTTTTGATGGCATTCGGAATGTTGATTGGTGTGGGTGGAAATTCACTTTCTTCAATTAAATTCGGTGAAGGCAAGAAAACAGAATCGGAAATCATACTAGGTACTTCGATGGTTCTATCTATTATTTTCGGGGTTTTGATATCAGCGATTTTTCTTTTAAATTTAAAATGGTTTTTGAAAATTTTCGGCGCAAGTGACACTTTGATGCCTTACGCTTATGAATATGGAAAAATTATTTTGTATGGTGCACCTTTTCAAATGGTTGGTTTTGCAATGAACAACTTCATCCGTGGCGAAGGAAATCCTAGAGTTGCGATGGTTACGATGTTCATCGGAGCAATTTCCAATATTATTTTGGATTATGTGTTCATTTTCCCTATGAAAATGGGAGTGCAAGGCGCTGCTTGGGCGACTATTATCGGTCAAATTTTGTCTTGTATTTGGGTTGTGAGATATTTTCTTTCAGATCGAGCACTTTTGAGACTTAAAAAGGAAACATTCAAGCTTGATTTGCATTATTGTAAGCAAATTTTTGCACTGGGCTCTGCTCCATTCGCAATGCAACTTGTAGCTAGTGGTATTAATATTATTTTCAACAATTTCCTTAAAATTTACGGTGGCGACTTGGCGACATCATCAATGAGTGTTATCTACAGCGTATCACAAATTGCATTCATGCCGATTTTTGGTATCAATCAAGGTATCCAACCAATTTTAGGATTTAATTTCGGAGCGCACAAATACAGACGTGTTCAACATACTTTGAGAATTGCTATTGTAGCCGGAACTATATACATGGTTTTGAACTGGGCATTCACTATGCTTAGGCCAGATTTGTTGGTGAAGATTTTTATTTCAAGACCAGAAGATTATGCAGTCATCAAGGACATCGCAATTCCTGGACTTAGAATTTACAATTCGATGATTTTCATGCTTGGATATTCCATAATTGGATCGTCATTATTCCAAGCTATCGGCAAGCCAAAAATTGGTTTCATATTGACAATGACAAGACAACTTATTTATTTGTTGCCGTTGTTGTTGATTTTCCCAAAACTTTTCGGACTTACAGGCGTGTGGTCAGCGATGCCAGTGTCGGATGTTTTGTCCACATTAACTACGACTTATTTCTTGGTTAAATCAGGATTTTTGGTTAAAACAATTCACAACGACGACGAATTTGTTCTCGGAATTTAAAAAAGGTTTGAATATTGGATTTCCAATGTTCAAACCTTTATTTTTTAGAATATAAATACCGAAACTAGAATAGACATTACAGCCGTTATCATTATCATAGGTAGTTTATAATCAGAAGATGTTTTCTTGAATGATCCTTTGTTGAAAATCGCAAACGTAGCCGATGCTACTACAAAAATTGTAGCTGCTATTTTCAGAAATCCTACAGCATCAAACTCATTTGTCCTGAAAAATCTGTAGATTGTTATCAACAAAATATATCCAATACAATACGCATATAATTCCAACACGCCAAATCTATCTTTTTGTTTCAATTTTACCTCCTTATTTCCCTGCAATAGTCACATTATCAAACGCAATAACTGCTGGTGCTAAGCTGTTTTTGCGAGATTTCAATTCTTTTGAGAAAATCATAGAATCTTGAACTTCTTTTACATTTAATGAAATTGAACCACCTGTTATGAATGATTCCACACCATCTTTTACAAGTCGTGCAAGTCTGAATTCTCCACCGAAATCTCCTGTGGCGCTATCCATCAAAAATGATGAGAACGCCAACACTTCAATGTAGTCTTGTGATTTCAATTCTTCGACAGAAATATTTCCACCACTCACTTCGAAAACTGGTGATTGTCCCATGTTTTTTACGTTCAAATAATAACTATACTTTGCATTAGTAACCAAGTTTTCAACGACTCCATTTTTGTACAAATCATACTCTACAAGTTTTTTACCTTCTGAATCGACAGATCTTTTGTTGATTGATGTTTCCAATGTTGGATTGATTTTCATGTTGAAGTTTACTTTTGGATTATCTCCGAAAAATCTCTCGCCTAATTTTGCAGAGCTGATTTGTTGATAAATCATGGCATCTCTTGCTTGGTCGTAATAGTAATACAAGAATTCTTCGACAGCTTCGTTTGATAAAATCACTCTCATATTTTCCATTTTTTCATTTCTAACGGCGCTGGATCTTTTTTCAGTTTCCAAAAGTTGTTTGTCGACGATTTCTTCGATTTTTAAGTAATCGATACTTGTCAAATCATATCCGTTGAATATTTCAACAGGTTCATCACCAATATTACAATCAGTTACGATTTCAAATGTAAACTTGTTAGATGGATATTCTACATCCACGCCCTTTGATGTAACAACATGCTTGTGGTTTTCGTAGGCGAAAATCTCACAAGAATTCACCTTTGATTGGTAGCCATAATCTTTGTAGATAACATCGTGAACTTTTTTGAAATTATCTGTCAAATCTTCGCACACTTTGATGTCTTTTAATGTAGCGTAGTCTTCTTCTTTTTCTGGAAGTTCGTAGTATTTGTTCTTGACAAATTTCGCTGCGAAAGCAGTTCTGTCAATTTTTTCTTTGATTTCATCGTCACTGTCACTTAAGTTCAACACAACTGTGCTGTCACCTTTGAATTTGTCGCCATTTTCTTCAAAATCCACGAACACTCTTACAGATGTTTCATTAGTCACGCAACTTCTGTTCATGTCTACTTTGTCTTTTATCAAAAATACTTCGTTGGATTTGGACACAGTGTTGACAACTATCCAGTCGGTAATTTTTTCGTTTTGTTTTAATATATTTATTAATCTTTCCATTAACTTAAAATCCCCTTTGCCTTAATGTATGATCCACCAGTCGATGTCTTAACCCATTCTTTCCAGCCTTTTCCACAATATCCTCCACCAGAAAGTACAAGTCCATTGGAAACTTGTGTGATTGATTGCAATAAATCTGGAACATATCCTGTCAAATAAACCGGGCTTACGATTTTGCCAGTTAATTTGCCATCTATGATTTCACGGCCTTTCATTGCAACGCATTGAATTCCCCAGTTTTTTGGATCTTCCATTCCAGATGAGAAACCTTCCAACAAATATCCTTTGTCAACTGATTTAATCATATCTTCAACGGAATCTTCGCCTTCTTCAAAGAAAGTATTAGTCATACGAGTGTAAGCTTTTCTCTTGAAAGATTCTCTCTTGCCATTTCCTGTGGATTCTTGACCCAACAAAATCGCAGACAATTCGTCGCACATTCCGTGACGCAAAATACCCTTGTCGATAATCACAGTATCTCTTCCCAAGTTTCCTTCGTCATCGAATAGATAGCTTGACACCTCATCGAAAGCTGTCGCACCGTCGTGCATGATTATCTTGTCACTTGCAACTCTCTTGTCTTGGTATTCTTTTCCTTTTGCACGTTCTTTTACATACATATCCATTTCGGCTCCGTGACCGAATGCTTCGTGAGCGATTAATCCTGTAAAATCAGGATCGCAAATTATGTCGTATTCTCCAGGAACAACTCTGTCTGCTGTAAGTAATTCTTCAGTTCTTCTACAAGCATCTTCTGCTGCTTTTTCGAATTCAGAAATCAATTCACTTCCACACAATCCAGAACTAGAAATGAAATCTATTTTAGTATTTTTTCCATCAGTTGCTGCTGCCATTGCAAATCCTGTTGAATAAGCGTAAGATTGGTACAAATCTTTATTTTTAGATAAGAAAATTTTATTAACTTGCGTAATATTCAATCTCAAAGAAAGTTGAACGATTTTTTCGTATTTCGCTTTAACTTCGTCGTGAATTTTTTGCAAAGTAGTGATTATTTTTTCTGGATTATCTTGTTCTGGTAAGTTTTCAACTTCAGTGATTCTTTCTATTGTAATTTCGTCATCATTTGGAAGTCTGTCGTAAGTTACTCTGTCCAAGCCTTCGACGATTTTTTTACGATCTTCAAGTGCGATTTTACGGACATTTTCGCAAACTTCATCTACATTTACTTCGTTAAATGAATACTCACTAAATCCCAAATCAGTGTACACTCTGATTACAAATCCTCTTTGGTAATCAGGAGATGGATTTAATGAAATTGCAGATGTCGTCACAGAATAACTTGCCCCATCAACATCGCAACCCAAAATAGAAACGTATTTGAAATCAGTTTCCAAATTTTTTATAATTTCTTGTAATTTAGATTTATTATCTAATAAAAATTTTGATGTAGTTAGTTTTTTCATGTTCTACCCCTTTCATTAATAATTATATTAAATACTTCTAGCTATTACAATGAATTATAAGAAAATGATATCACAAAAAATGGCTACCAATTTTCAGGTAGCCTTTGTTTAGTTTATTTTGTTTTATCTATTAGCCATGATGACTTTTATCTCATCTGGATTAATTCCCACCATTGCTTCTCCCAAATCTTTGCTCACTTCAAGCAATACATCTGGATTGTTGTAATTTTCCACAGCTTTTACGATAGCCTTGGCACGTTTTTCAGGATTTCCACTTTTGAAAATTCCACTACCAACAAACACACCTTCAGCTCCCAATTGTCTCATCAACGCCGCATCAGCAGGAGTTGCAACTCCACCTGCAGAAAAATTAAGTACAGGTAATTTTCCATTTTCGTGAACGTATTTCAATAATTCAAAGCAAACTCCCATTTCTTTTGCTTTGTCGTATAATTCATCTTCCTTCAAAGACTTCACCAATGAAATTTCGCCCATGATTTGTCTCATATGTGTAACAGCTTGGACAACATCTCCAGTTCCAGCTTCACCTTTTGTTCTAATCATCTTAGCGCCTTCTTTGATTCTTCGTAAAGCTTCCGATAAATTTCTCGCTCCACAAACAAAAGGAGTGTTAAATTTCGATTTGTCGATATGATACTTGTCATCTGCCGGAGACAAAACTTCTGATTCGTCAATGTAATCAATTCCCAAAGATTCCAAAATTTGTGCTTCAACAAAATGGCCAATTCTAACTTTTGCCATTACAGGAATTTTGACAGCTTTCATAATTTCTTCAATCATTTTAGGATCGCTCATTCTGCTAACTCCTCCTGCAGCTCTAATATCTGCAGGAACTCTTTCAAGTGCCATTACGCTTACTGCTCCTGCTGCTTCTGCAATCCTCGCTTGTTCAGCATTGATTACATCCATTATTACTCCGCCCTTTAATTTTTCATTTATATCCATTAAAATCACCTCGCCTTTATAATACATGCAAATTGCATCTAATTATAGTAGCAAAATAAAATAATTTTATGGGTACAGATGTGTTACTTAAAATAAGTTAAATCTTCATATTTTCCTTGTTCAACAATTTTCCCTCCAACAAGGACAAATACTTCATCATATTTTTTTAAAATCTTTTCGTCCAATTTATGAGTTATAACAAGTGCTGTTTGCTTCAACGAAAGAATAGTATTTTCTATTAATCTTGAGTTTTTAAAATCTAGTGCTGAAGTGGCTTCATCTAGAATTATCATATCGCAATCTCTTATCAAACATCTAGCAATGCTGATTCTTTGCTTTTCACCACCTGAAAAATCCCTCATATTTTCTCCGTAAATAGTATTAAGTTTATTAGGCAACGAATCTATTAATTTGGATAATTCTGACTTTTGTATTGCATATTCAACTCTATCATCAGAAAATTCATTATATAAACAAATATTTTCTTTTATCGTATCATTGAACATAAAGACTTCTTGATTAACTGGAACTATACTTGAGTATAGAGATTTTCTATTGATATCTTTAAGTTCGTCTTTTCCTATTTTTATACTTCCTTTGTAATCTTCTAATCTTCCAAGTAAAATCTTAGCTAACGTAGACTTTCCGCTTCCGCTCTCTCCAATTATTGCATATTTCTTACCTTTTTCTAAGTCAAAGCTTATATCACTTAATACTAAGTTATCTCCATAATAGTATTCTAAGTTATTTACTGAAATTGTGTCATTATAGTCAAACTTAGCTTTTCTCGTATCTTTATTCGTTTCATTAATCATTTTTAATTTAGAAGACACTTGATCTTCCATACTTTTCATAACACTATACATTTCAGGAATCACAGATAGTGGTTGTTGAACGAAGTTAGATAGTTGTACCACCATCATGAATTGTCCAACACTTATAACTTTAAATATTACAAATAAAAATGCAGCTAATTTACTTGCTACATACACAATCGAACTTATAGAAACTGAAATACTTGAATAAAATGATCTATCTTTGTCAGCAGCATATCGTGCATTTTCATTTTTTATATTCAGATTCTTAAAAATATTCAAAATTCTATTTTCAATCTTAAAAGATTTTATTAAATCATATCCATCTACTATTTCCTTTGACTTTGAAATGAATTGTTCATTAGTTTTAATATATTCTCCTCTAGATTTTTGCGTTTTAGTAGATGAAAGCTTAGAATATATCAATGGAATCCACCCTACCAAGAACACTATCAGTAAAACAGCTTTTTGATTCATAAATATCGCAAACGCAGCTCCAATGAACATTATAATCATTCTAACAATAGTCAAAAAAGGTTTAACGTACATCTCAGAAATTTGTTCAGATAAATCAGTTACTACATTTAAAATACTTGAAGTGTTCATTTCGTTATCTTTAGTTAAGTATGAACTCATCATATTTAACTTAAAATCTTCCATAGCTTTAATGCTCAATCTCTCTGTTTGAACTTCAATTAAATATGTTGATAATATCTTGAACAACAATGAAAGAATGATTATAGCCGCTACTTCCTTCACACTATAAGCTGTACTTCCAGTAGCCAAATCAAATATAACCTTAAATGCAAATGCAAATGACAATTCTGCTAGAATTTCTATGATAGCTGTTATAATGAATACTATAAATTGTCCTAAATTTTGTTTAATTAATAAATCTCTAATGTTTTTCATTATGATAACACCTCATTAAAATAACTTATGTCTGAATAATCTCCACTTTGTGTAATTCTTCCATCTTCTAACAAAAATATTTTGTCGTATTTTTTCAGAATGCTCTCGTCAATTCTATGTGTTATCACTAAAACCGTTTGATTTAAAGATAATAAAGTATTCTCAATAGCTCTCGCTGTTTTGATATCCAATGATGAAGTTGCTTCATCCATAATAACAAATGATGAATTTTTAATAAGTGCCCTGGATATACTAACTCTTTGCTTTTCTCCACCCGAAAGTGATGTGCCATATTCTCCTAGAACTGTATTCTCTTTTTCTTCTAGATCCTCTATAACACGATCTAATTTTGATTTTTCGATAGATCTTTCAAAATCCGACTGACTGTAATCATTGTATAAACAAACATTATTTTTTAATGTATCATTAAATAAAAACACATTTTGACTCACCAATGAAATATTGCTATAAAAATCATCTTCATCTATGCATTTTAATTCTGTATCATCAAACTTCACAGATCCATTTTCATAATCAAGTCTTCTCAATAAAATATTTGCTAATGTACTCTTACCACTTCCGCTTTCTCCTACAACAGCATATTTTTTACCCTTTTCAAGATCAAGTGAAATACCTTTTAAAACCTCATTATCTCCATATTTAAACGATAAATTTTTGATAGATATTTGATTGTCTAATTTGAATTTTTCATGCTCTTTTGAATTAGTATTCTTTTTAGCAATCATTTTATCTATTCTCTTCATTTCCATTTCAACAGACTTTATACTAATAACATTAGCTGGAATTGTTGTAACAGGATCAACAATATAATTAGATAATTGAATAATTGCCCCTATTTCCCCTGCTGTTATCAGACCTTTGCTTGACAAATATGTAGCTGTTACAAGTGCAGATACAATCCCCAACATTGATATAAAAATTGAAAATGCCATGTGAAAAACATTGAATCTGTTGGCAAGAAATAATTTTTTTTGATTTGTTTTATTTAGCTTTTCAAATAGATTTATAATTTTATCCTCAATTCCAAACGATTTTATTGTTTCAAAACCATCTGTAATTTCTTTTGATTTAGCTATGAATTGTTCATTTTCTCCTATGGAATCCATCCTTAATTTTTGATTTTTCTTATTAAAAATCTGCGGAATTATAAGTGGTAATACAGAACAAACAACAATAATCAAGAAAATTATTTTGTTTATGTACAATAAATAGATACTTGCTCCTATAAATAAAATTGCGTACCTAATATTTTTCAAAAAAGGCATTACAAACATATCTTTTAACTTGGTAGTTGTCTGATTAACAGTATTCAAAAAATCAGACGATAACATTTCTCCTTCATTCAAAACATAACTATCAATTATAGATTTTCTGTAATCTATCATAAAACTTTTTGCAAAGTTATATGACGATTTGTTGACAAGGTACGTTCCAAAAGGTTTGGTCACGGAAATAATAATAATTGCCACAACTATAACCCATATATTAAAATTCGTTTTCCCAACTGCTGCATTTATTAGCTCCTTTGATATATAAGCAAAAGCCAAGTTACAAATCAAACTTACAATAGAAGCTAAGACAACAAGTACAAATTCTTTTTTGTACGTTTTTATAAGCTTAAATTCATACATTTAAATAAATCTCCCTTCATTATTAAATTTCAAATATTTTTATAATATTTGCTCTGAAATTATTATACCACTCAAAAAAAAAAGATAAATGTTTTCAAATTTTAATTTTTATTATAATAAATATGGTTGTATTCTCGTCTTGAACATTGCAATTTGAGTAATTATTTCTTTTTCTTGTGTTATACTTAATCCAACGGAGGATTTTATGTTCATAAATTTAAACGACAAAGATTATTTGTATAATCAAATTTACGATTCTATAAAAGAAAAGATTAACACGAAACAATTGAAGACTAATGACAAGCTTCCTTCTATTAGGAAATTATCAAATGAGCTGAATATTTCGATAAATACTGTATCCAATGCCTATTATCAATTGGAAAAGGAAGGCTACATTCGCTCCAGTGAGAGAAGTGGGTTTTTTGTGGAAAAATCTGGTCATATTTTGCAAAGCGATACAAGCTTTGATGATGAGGATATGATTGTTGCAGAAAAGAATTCTTACCTGTATGATTTTTCATTTTCAGGTGTGGATAAATCTTGTTTTAAATACAAGCAGATCAGAAAAGCTTTCAGGGATTCAATTAATGAAGATGATGATGCTATTTTGGGTAAGGTCGATGGTTTGGGATTATTTTCTTTAAGGTGTTCTATTTCAAATTATTTGAAGGATTTCAGAGAAATTATCGTGAATCCCAACCAAATTGTCGTGAGTTCCGGCAGCAACGAGTTGTTGATTTTGATTAAAAATCTTCTCAACAATCCCGTTTTTGGTTTCGAAAATCCTGGATATGCATATCACGGAATTGGTTTTTACAATAATTTCAACAGTACGCCGATTGATGTGAATGAAGATGGAATTGATATAGATTTTCTGAAACAAACAGATGCGAATGTTGTAAGCGTGACTCCTTCTCATCAGTTTCCTACTTCTGCGATTATGCCAATTAATAAAAGGATCGATCTGTTGAATTGGGCTTACGAAAAAAATACTCGCTACATAATCGAGGATGACTACGATGCAGAATTCAAATACAAGCTTCGTCCTATCGCTCCACTGAAGACTTTGGATGTGAATGATAAGGTGATTTACATTGGGAATTTTTCACGTACTGTAACTCCAGCGATGCGTGTGAGTTTTATGGTTTTGCCTAAAAATTTGATGAATAAATTTTATTCTGTATTAAAATCTGAGAGGTGTCCTGTGTCGATTTTCGTTCAATCTGCGTTGTCCAAGTTTATCGACAGCGGAGATTTTGAAAAACAGGTCAATCAGATGAAGAAGGTGTACGCAAAAAAATACGAGATTATTTTTTCAAAAATAAACGGCTGCAAATTCATTGATTTTGAGAAAACTGATTGTGGAACTTCTGTCGTAATCAAGGTCGATAAGAGGATTGATAGTGATGTTTTTTTGAAAACTTTGAGGGAAAAATCAGTGTATGTGATTCCTATCGATGATTTTTATTTGGATAAAAATATGAACACTAATGTGTTTTTGATTGGGTTTGCGAAGATGAGCTACGATGATATCTCTAATGGTATGGATATTATCGTAAATGTTGTAAATAATCTTGTCAATTAGATTACAAAATAATGTAAAAGAGTTATAATAAAGTAAGAAGATATATAGGAGGTTACTCATGCAAAAATATGAAGATTTAGAACCAAAGAAAGTGTTTCATTGGTTCAAACAATTAAACGATATTCCTCGTGGTTCAGGAAACGAAAAGGCTGTTTCAGATTTTTTGGTTAGCTTCGCAAAGGAAAGAGAATTGGAAGTGTACCAAGATTCTCTTAACAATGTTATTATCAAAAAAGAAGCTACAGAAGGTTACGAAAATTCAGAACCTGTTATTTTGCAAGGACACATGGATATGGTTTGCGAAAAGACTGATGATTCAAATCACGATTTCTTGACAGATCCTATTTCAATGCACGTTAAAGATGGATATGTTTATGCAGATAACACAACTTTAGGAGCAGATGACGGAATCGCTGTTGCTTTTTGCTTAGCTATTTTGGATTCTGATGATGTGGCTCATCCAAAATTGGAAGTTCTTGTAACAATTGATGAAGAACGTGGAATGGACGGAGCAAACGGTGTGACTGCTGAACATTTGAGCGGAACTCGTTTGTTAAATATCGACACTGAAACTGAAGGAGACTTCATTGTAAGCTGTTCTGGTGGAGCAAATGCTATCACTACTTTCAAGAGTGAAAAATCAGAAGGTTTGTCAAAGGCTATTGAAATCTCTCTTTCTGGTTTGAATGGTGGTCACTCTGGACTTGAAATCCAAAAACAAAACAAAAACGCCATCAAAGTTATGGCAAGACTTTTGAACAAAGTTGCTTTGGAAATGGATTTTAGATTGCAAGAAATCTCCGGTGGTTCAAAACACAACGCCATCGCTAAGAATGCTCACGCTATTATCACTGTTGATGATTTGGATAAAGCGATGAATATATTAAACGAAATTGGTGAATATGTTCGTCACGAAGGTAGAAAAACTGACCCTAACTTGGTTTTGGATATTAAAGAAACAGAAAAAACAGAATTTTCTTATTCAAAAGAAACTTCCCAATCAATCGTTAAATTCTTGTATTTGTTAATCAACGATGTTATCTCAACTTCACAAGACATCGAAGGTTTGGTTCAAACAAGTTCTAACGTTGGTATTGTTGAAGCAGACGACGAAAAAATCAAGGTTACTTGTTGTGTAAGAAGTTCTGTGGAAAGCGAACTTCACAATATGTTCGACAAGATCAAATCATTAGCTTATTTGACTCACGGAACTACTGTTATCGAAAAAGAATACCCAGCTTGGGAATTCAACACTGATGGAGAATTGGCAAAAGTTGCCCCAGCATTGTACGAAGAAATGACTGGCAAGAAAGCTAATGTAACTGCAATTCACGCAGGTTTGGAATGTGGTTTGTTAAAAGGCGTACTTCCTGATTGCGATATGATTAGTTTCGGTCCAGATATCATTGGTGCTCACACTCCATTAGAACATTTGGGAATTGAATCTACTCAAAGAATGTACGATTACACATTAAAATTATTAGAAAAATTAAAATAACAAAAAATTAAGGAAAGTTCTTTTTATGACCTGAACCCGTAAACACGGAATAATTTAATAATATTTTAAGCGGAATGTAATCTGTACATAACAGGGGACATTCCGTTTAATTTTGTTTTAATTCTATCTTCATTGTACCATCTAATATATTTT